>JAZKBX010000178.1:0-17188 GCA_040388455.1 Bacteroidota bacterium | reverse complement strand
TTGATAACCAATTTGCGTAATGCATTTTGTTCTTGTCGCTTTTGAATTGAATTGGATAAAAAGTTATCAGCCGAAAAAGTCATAAACTAATTTTATCGAATTACTAATCGGCAATAGCCTCAGGTATTACAAGCCGATCATTAAATTGCTACCTGAGGTTGTTTTACTCCTTTAAACGCTTTTCGTGGAGTTAAGCCAAAGATCTTAAACATTTCCATATCGGCATTAAAATCAGGATTTGGAGTGGTTAACAATTTATCTCCGGCAAAAATAGAATTAGCACCAGCCAGAAAACAAAGTGCTTGACCTTCCAAACTCATTTGTGTACGGCCTGCCGAAAGACGAACCACTGTTTTAGGTATTAAAATACGAGTGGTTGCGATCATACGAACCATATCCCAGATAGGAACAAGAGGTTGGTTTTCCAAAGGAGTACCTGCAACAGGAACCAATGCATTTATTGGAACAGATTCGGGATGAACTTCCATGGATGATAATGTTTTTAACATCTTAACACGATCTTCAATAGTTTCACCTAAACCAATGATACCGCCTGAACAAACAGATACTTTTGCTTTACGAACATTCTTTATTGTATCTAAACGATCGTCATAAGTACGGGTAGTAATAATTTTTTTATAGCTTTCTTCAGAAGTATCTAAATTGTGATTATAAGCGTATAGACCTGCATCAGCTAGCTTTTGCGCTTGTGTTTCGGTAAGCATACCTAATGTACAACACACTTCCATCCCCTTTTCATTCACACCCTTAACCATCTCAAGCACACGATCAAAATCACGGTTATCCCTCACTTCACGCCATGCAGCTCCCATACACAAACGAGATGCACCGCCCTCTTTTGCTTTATCAGCAGCTTCCATCACTTCATTTACCGTCATTAATTTATGAACTTCTACACCGGTATTGTACCGAGCTGCCTGTGGGCAATAACTGCAATCCTCTGCACAACCGCCCGTTTTAATTGACAAAAGCGAACTAACCTGTACTTCTCCCGCATTATTAAACTCACGGTGAATTTGCTGAGCCTGATTAATTAATTCAAGCAAAGGTGTATTATATACATCAAGAATTTCTTCTACGGTCCAATTGTGTCTGATTGCTGTCATAAATGTTTTTTTTCGATTGAAATACAAATATAAAACTATTTGTTGATTTAGAGAATTGAGGAGTTTGAAATTTAGGATTGAAGGATTACACTATCTCATTTGCTAATTGCCCGCTGCCTATTGAAAAATTGCATACCGGCCAATTGCTTAATTGTTTTTATGGTCTTACAGCCACAGAATAAGGATCAACCGATACTTCCACTTTTTTATCGCTTGTTCCTGATTTTAAAAGAGTTAAAGCACTCATATCAATAAATGTGACATACCCGTTTCGCCCACCACATGCACCTGAATGATGGGGTGCCGGACCGTCAGTAGTTGCATTTCGGTTAGCAACGTATACCAGATTTTTGCTATCGTCAACGGCTAAACCATGAGGTTGATGTCCCGTGTATATGGTGCTTATCAAAGAATTAGTATTGATGTCAATGACCCATACAGCCCCTCTTTTACCAGGGAAAGAAGTGATATCCTCGGGACAGGAAACAAATAAATAATTGTGAAGAATGGATGCACTCATTTCAGATGGTAATGCTCCAACAGGAATTATAGCAAGCAGTTGGTCAGTACCTTGTTGGAAAATCCTCAGTTCTGAGGTTCCCTGGCAGGTAACAAAATACTTTGTTCCATCAGGAGAGAAAAACACTTCATGTGCATTTAGAAAACTTGAAGGTTGTAGGGTAAATAAATTTACTTCAGTAAATGCTAAAAAATCATTAACAGGCATTTTATATAACTTATTGCTGCTGTTTTGTTGGGTTACATATAAGGTATCCCCGGCAGGATTAAGACAAGAGCCATGAGGGAAATTATAACCTATATTATGGGTTACCCCAAAAGTATTGAGATCTACTTCGGCAATATCGCCATTGCTGCTCCAATCAATAACATAAGCTTTTTGCCCGTCATTGCTAATGGTAAGTGTGTTCCAGTTCTTTACACTTAAAAATGCTTCTCCAACAAAGCTATCGTCAGTGGTCCTGTATTTTTGTAAGGAGTTGCCACCTGTTGAAACCACGCACCAATATTGGCCGTCAGGGGATACTTTTATCATATGCGGAGATTCTATACCGCCCGTATTTCCAACATCAATATAGCGCATTGGCAATAATGTTTCCTGATCCATCACCGTTACAACATCACATCCCTGGTTGCTTACATAAATTTTTTTTCGGTTTGGATCATCCGAAAATTTAACAAATCCATCCCGGCTCGGAGCACCTGCATTTATCCAGTTTTTTAATAGAAGAACCTCCTCACGGGATAAATTAGTTCCATTGAAGGGCATAGTTGGTAAATTTGATATGCCTAGATCAGAAAATGTATTGGTGTATGAAAACAAGGTGCTGTAATCATGTCGAAAAGGTATAACTGCGGCACTTCCTTTGCCACCATTAAATAACTTATCCCAACTTTCCATTGATAAACCAGCGGCTGCATCTTTGCTGGCATCTGTATGACAACCGGGTGTTGAGCATTTTGTAAAAAAAAGCTTTCCTATATCATCGGGGTAATTGTTGTAATCGGGGATACCTTTATCATTTGTGCAACTATTTAAAGTAATTATCACAAATGAACCAAAAACAAAGGAATTGTAAAGTCGTTTTTTCATGGAACTTATATTCTATTATTCCACTACCGGAATATCCGAGCTTGTTGCTTTATTGTATTTAAGTTTTATCCCTGTACCACCGGTTACCGTTTCCATAATTGAATTATCATATCCAACCGCGTATAAGTAATACACTCCTTTTCGCAGATCCTTAAATTCATAATGACCGTTGGCATCTGCAGTAACAGACGCGTTGTATTTTGCTACATCAGCTCCGGGAAATTCAACAGCATCATATTTAATATAAACAATAGCATTCGCCACCAAATGGCCATGGTGTGAAACATATCCATTAACGCTTGATTTCCCTCCGCTGCCTTCTTTGTAACATGAACTGAACGCAAAAAATGAAACTACCGAAATACTGATAAGTGTTATTTTATAAAATTTAAAAAAAAATCGCATGGTATTTTATTTTTATTAAAGGTACGAATATTTGTTCGTATTGAATTCATTTTGTTCCATATATTTCGGTAGATTTGAGATGAATAGTTTTTGGAGAGTATCTGTAAAATGTACTATTCATTTTGAAAAATTGAAAATGAAAATAAAATATCTTTTAACCTTTACCCTATTTTTCTCGATCCTCTTTTTTAATGATTTTGGCGGAGTTTCACTTGCTCAAAACCGAAACGTTGATTCTCTTTTGACCCTGCTCAAAACTGATAAACCGGATACCAACAAAGTAAATCACTTAAACATTTTAAGTAAGGAATACATCAATAGCGGGTCATACGACTCTGCCTTACTTATTGCCAAAACGGCCTTGCAAATTTCCAGCGTTATTGCAGACGAAGCAATAACAGCTGATCTGAAACAAAGCATACAAAAAGGAATTGCGGTAACCTATAGCAATATTGGACTTATTCACTGGAGACAGAGCGAATTACCTCAAGCTCTCGATCATTATTTGAAAGCATTAAAAATATACGAAGAACTCGGATATAAAAATAAAATTGCAGGAATACAGGGCAATATAGGGGGCATTTATTTGAGTCAGGGAAATCATACCAAAGCACTTGGATATTATTTTAAAGTACTGAAGGCTTTTGAAGAATTAGGAGATAAGAATAAAATGGCGACCGCCTATGGTGGAATCGGAAATATATATGTGGAACAAAAACAGCCCATCAAGGCCCTCGACTATTATTTCAAAGCCTTGAAGATATATGAGGAAGTTGGAGATGAAAATGGGATGGCCACCTGGTTTTTAAATATCGGAGTTGTTTATTACCATCTAAAAGATTACCCGAAAGCACTTGATTATTATTTTAAGGCATTAAAAATTGATGAAAAACTGGATGACAAAAATGGAATAGCTTATATTTTTGCCAATATCGGACTTGTCTATCATGACCAAGCCGTATTTAATCAAAATTCAAACAAAAAAGAAAGTGATCTCCTCTTTTCAAAAGCCCTTGATTATTATTTCAAATCATTGAAAATAAATGAGGAATTTGGAAATAAAAATCTAATTGCCGTAACCTTAGGTAATATCGGTTCTTTATATACTAACCAAAATAAATACAAGGAAGCAGAAAAATATTTATTGCAGTCTTTGAAGATAGATACCTCAATAGTTTTCCTTCTTCATACTGAAGAAACTCATGAACTATTAAGCCAACTTTATTCAAAAACGGGTAATTTCCAAAAGGCTTTAGAGCACTACCAAAATGCCATGTTCGCAAAAGATTCGATTTTCAATCAGGAGAAAAACAAAGATATTACCCGAAAAGAGATGAATTATGAGTTTGAAAAAAAAGAAATGGCACTTAAAGCGGAGAAAGAAAAACAAGATATATTAACAGCGGCAGAGCACAAAAGACAACAACTATTTCTCTGGTTTATACTGGCCGTTACTCTTGCAGTTGCAACAATTGCTATAATAATATTCCGTTCACTACAAATTACAAAAAAACAAAAACAAGTCATAGAAATTCAAAATAAAGAAATTACTAAACAAAAACATTTGGTAGAAGAAAAAAACAAGGATAATGCTGATTCCGTTTCGTATGCCAGACGGATACAAACCTCCTTCCTTACTTCTGAAACATATATAAAACGTTATTTGAAGGAATATTTTATTTTGTATAAACCACGCGATGTCGTATCAGGTGATTTTTACTGGATCCATCAGCAAGGTGATTATATATATTTCTGCGTAGCCGATTGTACAGGACATGGCATTCCAGGAGCTTTTATGAGTCTCATTGGCATGGGTATTTTGAATGAAATAATTAATTCAAAACAAATTAAAGAGACCAATGAAATATTAGATGAATTAAGACGCATTGTTATTCTTGCCCTTAATCCTGAAGGAGCGGTTGAAGAAGGTAAAGATGGAATGGATTTAATACTAGGAAGACTAAATCTTCAAACAAATGAATTACAATATTCGGCAGCCAATAATTCTTTTTACATATATCGAAATGGGGAATTAATAAAACATAAATTGGATAAGATGCCTGTAGGAAAGTATTGGGATTTCGAAAAGCCTTTTAAACAGCAAACAATTCAGTTGAAAACCGGGGATATTATTTATGCAAGTACTGATGGTTTCCAAGACCAATTTGGCGGACCGAAAGAACAAAAAATAATGTCCAAAGGATTGGAAAAATTAATAGCTGCTATTTCTCAAAAATCATTAAAGGAGCAAAAAAGAATGCTGGAAAAAGAATTTTTGGACTGGAAAGGAAATTTAGAACAAGTGGATGATGTTACAATTCTTGGAATTAGAATTTAGCTATTTTTAATATATTAAATCATTTTTTTGAAGGATGTCACAGGTACTGAATTTAATTTTTATATTTAGTTAATCTTCTTGAAGAATTAAAATGAAACTAAAATATTTTTTATTACTTGTCATATTTTTTTTACTCTCTTTTTTGGATCACCGTGGAGTATCTTCATTTGCTCAAAACCGACAAATAGATTCCCTTCTTACCCTGCTCATAACCGACAAATCCGATACCAGCAAAGTAAATCATTTGATCGCCTTATGTGAAGGATACAGAAATATTGGAGACTACAACAATGGCTTGAAGTATGGAAATGAGGCACTACAACTGACAAACTTCATTGCAATAAAAAAATATAGAGCATCCGCTTACAATAATATTGGGAATATTTATTACAGTAAAGGCAATTACACTCTTGCATTAAAAAATTATACCGCTTCATTAAAGATCAATGAAGTTCTGAAAAACAAAAAAGACATTGCAGGCTCCTTTCTCAACATTGGTATTATATACTATTATCAAAACAATTACTCGGAAGCATTAAAAAATTATTATGCTTCTTTAAATTTAAGAGAACAGATCGGTGATAAAGAAGGCATTGCTAATTCGTACACCAACATCGGACTCGTTTATGATGATCCTGACAATTATCCGGAAGCATTAAAGAACTACTTCACTGCGCTAAAAATATATGAAGAAATTGGCGACAAGAAAGGCATTGCTGCCTCTTACAATAACATTGGGCGTATCTATAATAGCCAGGGAAATTATTCAGAGGCACTGAAAATGTATTCCGCTTCATTAAAGATCAATGAAGAAATTGGAAACAGATATGGTACCGCCTTTTCGTATAATAACCTAGGAAATATTTATTGGAATCAAGTATATTATCCTGAACTTAACCAAACAGGAAAATCTCCGAATAAAGCAAAACCTATTGACCAAAAGGATTTATTGAATAGGTCATTTAAAAATTACCACGAAGCATTAAAAATAAGAGAAGAGACCGGAGATAAACAAGGGGCTATAGAATCCTTTATAGGTATGGGCAATGTTCAAATGGATTTAAGAAAATTAAATGAAGCACAGGATTATTTAAACAAGGCATTGAATTTAAGTATTGATCTGGCAAGTAAAGAATGGATCAAAGAAAGTTATAGCCTTTTGGAAGAATTGGATAGTATTCAAGGCAACTGGAAAGCAGCTTATCATCATCACAAACTTTATGTTCTTTATAGAGATAGTGTTGACAGTGAAGCGATGCAAAGTAAATCGATTCAAAATTTAATTAACAATGACTTTGAGAAAAACGAAGCTGCTGAAGCGGAAAAGGAGGATATACTTGAAGAAGCAAATAAAAAAAAGAAACAGCTTGAATTAATTCTTGGAGCTTGTGTTTTGATACTTGCTATTGTATTAGCACGCTATATGTACCGCTCAAGGCGAGGAAGAAAAAAAAATTAAGATTAAGGAAAAAAACGGATCAAAGAAACTGATATTTGTTTTATTGAGTTGAGATTTTAAACAAGTCCCCCACTCCTTTTGGCCATGCAATTAATTATCAATTCTGCAAAAAAATCGACAAGCCTTTATAGTGACCAGTTGGCGTTTATAATGGGCTTGTCGAAATTAAGCGATTGATCCTAAAAGAAAATAGTTTTAACTTTTGGAATAAAGAATAATTATAATTGTTTTTTAAAATTCATTGGTATAAGTAATTTAAAACTAATATTCCTTCCCATATTATAAATTCCGCTGGTACCACTTCCATTATTGGGATAATTTTCAAAATATTTTAACCTGCTCAAATGCGCTTGATAAGTTACATCGGTAATATTGTTTCCTAACATATGAAAACTAAAAAGGACATTACCCGATTTATTTGTTACATCAACTCCAACACCTGCATTAAACAAGATATAACTTGGAGTAACTGTTTCGGTATTAAAAGCTAAATACGCTTTATTTTGTTTGGCAAAATATTCCATTTCCACTTTAACATAAACTGAAGAAAAATGCTTAAACTTTTTCTTAATATCTGCGCGCAATTCAGTATGTGTATGCATAGGAGGAATGAAAGGTAAATATTTAGCACTATCTGCAATTGGAATGCCTTTTACGCCTTTGTTAAGCGAAGATAGTATTGAGATTGAATTTTCGAAATGCAGCCAATCTAAGGGATGTGGATGAATGTCGATGCTTGCTTCAGCTCCATACAATTGAGCCAGTGCCGCCTGAAATTGAAACGTTTGATTCCCAGGAACAACAATAGAATCCTGCCCCTTATTATTTAGTACCTTTTCATTATAAATGTAATTTGATATGTTGTTATTAAAAAAATCCACCTCGCACGTTAAATGTTGTGATGAAAAAAACAGACCTACGTCTTCTTGCAAACTTAACTCGGATTTGAAATTCGGGTTTCCAATTTGATAGATATTTATTCCGGGATGAACTCCGTTAGACGAAATTTCGGATATGTTTGGTGCTCTATATCCCCTGGCAATATTTGCTTTTATAAAAAAATTATCCGACAAACTATAAGTTGCGCCAATGCTTCCGGAGTACCCAGAAAAAGTATGAATGTATTCTAAAAACGGATGGCTGGCACCAACAGTATCAGGTATATGGGTTTGCATATCAAAACCTGTTTCTAAATTTTGTGTGGTGTACATTTCATCATTTTTAAAAGAACGATTATCATAACGAAGCCCAATACTTATATCCAATTTATTGAAAGATTTCTTTATAAAAGCAAAAGGGCCAACATCAAAAAGGGTATAATCAGGAATGATAAATTCTGTCCCTTTATTTGAATTATTCTGGAACATGCCATTAATTCCTATCGCTGCTTCCCAACCATTTTTTTCGGGCAAATGATATTTTATATCATAGGTATATGAATTAAGAATCAGGTACAAACCTGCAATATCGGCTCTTTGCGGATGGGTAAATTCCCTTCGGATATTTTGTTGGTATCCTAAATTCAAACCTAATTTACTATTATTGATAATAAAATTACTTGTAGAAATAATTTTATAATGCTGAATATGCTGATGTACTATCGGAATAGTATAAGAATTTAATTCCTCGTCAGATACAATTGGACGAACGGAATCTGCTTCTGTTATTTGTTTCGTGAATTTTCGTGTGGTTGAATCCCGGCTTCCATTGGGAATACTTTGGAGATCATCAAAAACAGAAAATTTAAGATGCGAATATCCCCAATGTTTGTTTAATCCTATATAGCCATTGCCATCCATTTCTTTGAAAGAAGTTCCATACACACGACCGTCCTGTTTATTTTGATAATTACCGGCCATTTTATTCGAAATTCGTCCGCCCCAAACCAATCCATTATTGTTTCCAGCCAATGCTAAAGAATTACCTATCAATCCATTATTAGTTTGGAAATTAGATAAAAAACTTCCTTTAATGATGCCATCAAGAACTGGCGGTGCAGGCATTAAATTAACAACTCCAGCCAAGGCATCAGAGCCATATATCAAACTGGCAGGACCTTTTACCACCTCTATCCTGTCCACAGAGAATTCATCCACTTCAACCCCATGCTCATCGCCCCATTGCTGTCCTTCCTGTCGCACTCCATCAAACAAGGTAAGCACACGGTTATATCCCAAACCGCGAATGAACGGTTTTGACACATTGGGTCCTGTAGTTACAGTACTTACACCGGGTAGCTGCGCAATTACATCAATCACATTTGTATTTAAATTTTGATCGATGTGATTTTTATCAATTGCGACTATAGGGATCGGACTTTTCCTTATTTCTGTTGCTTTTGATGTGCCTGTAACTACAACTTCATTTATTTCTTTTATTGAAATTTCCATCACAAAATCTTTTGATGTTGTTGATGACAGATCAATCATTTCAATAATAGTTTTGTATCCTAAAAAACTTACCTGAACAAGTATTTTTGTTGACGGCAAATTTTCGATCTTATAGGTTCCATCAATAGTAGAAACTGCACCTGTTTTTAGATCAGGGATATAAATGGTAACCCCAGGCAGGGCCTCTCCTGTTTGTTTATCTTTGATATTGCCTGTAAGAGATGTTTTCTGTTCCGGAATAGCGGATGCCAAAACCATATTTGCAAAAAATAAAATAATTGCAAAAAACAAATATTGTTTTTTTTTCACGATAGTTTTTTTTGATTAAATAATTACAAATGAATCCATAAAGATTTGAGCCTTATGAACTTTATTTGACAGAGTAAATAAAATAAAAAACTAAACTAATGGAGGGGCCCGTGAAGGAAGGTGTTGGAAGGCAGTGTTAATGTGAGTATTTTCATTAAAATGCTGAAACAAAAACAAATGAACTGAGTTAATTAAGGAATAATCATTGTTAACAGGAGAACTGGAGTCTGTAACAGTAAAATCACAAACACCACAATGGTGCTCTAAATCGTGAAAATGTTTTTCATTGGATGTACAATGCTCTTCTGTACTATGTTCAAAAGCATGAACTTCTTTCTCCACCATAGGGAAAAGGAAGAGGAAAAGTAAAACAAGTGAAAAATATTTTTTAATTTCTTTGCGCATTATATTTTACAAATGTATAACTGTTTTTGATATTTCTCGCAAATTATTTTTTTGTTGATCAAATAAAGCCATTGAATTTCACCTTGAAACTCAGTAAAACTATAGATTTTTTCATAAAACAGGTTTGTTATTTTTTTATAACCTTAAATTCTGTTCTTCGATTTTGCTGATGCTCTTCCTCAGCACATTCCGTATCATTATTACATTTGTTAATTAATTCTGTTTCACCATAACCTTTCCAAATTAATCGATTTGCATCTATTCCATTTAAAACTAAATATTCAACAATAGCTTTAGCACGTTTATCAGAAAGAATCATATTATAATTGTCTCCGCCACGTGAATCAGTATGAGAACCTATTTCAACAGAAATAGTTGGGTTAATAGTAAACAATGAAACTAATTTATCCAATTCTAATTCAGCATCAGGTCGGATATCCCATTTGTCAAGATCATAATAAGTATTTCCCACAACAATTGGTCTTTCAATTACAATTTTATCCAATTCAAAGTTCCTTTCAAATTCTTCGGAATATTTTTTTCCATTTGTTGATATTTCCGCACTTTGAGTAAAATAATTTTCTTTCGACCCTTGAACTAAATATTCAGTCCCACGCTTAAGATTTATTTTGTAAAAGCCATTTTTATCAGTTTCAACAGTAATTTTTTCAGCATTATTGGTTATATTTATTATTGTTAATGTAGCGCTCTCAATAGCTGTCTTCTCGCCTTTAACACTGAATATCCCAAACAAATTAAAAGTGGGATCATGTTTCTCAAATTCATAAATTTTATCAGGGCTATTCCTGTTTGAAGAAACGAAACCTGTTTTCTCATCTTCATTTAATACAAAAGCAAAATCATCTTTAGTTGAATTTAAAGGATAATTAAGATTTTCTACCTGCTGCCATTTTTTATTTTTTTCGTCATAAGAAGTTGCAAAAACATCCAATCCCCCCATGTTTGTGTGTGAATCTGAAGAAAAATATAGCGTACCATCATGACTCATAAATGGAAACATTTCATTGCCGGAGGTATTAATGGCATTACCTAAATTTTCCGGTTTCCCCCATGCTTCACCATCATAAATTGATTTGTAAATATCAGTACCTCCTAAACCGCCAGGCATGTCAGAAATAAAATACAATGTTTTTTCATCGCGCGATAAACAAGGGTGACCTACCGAATATTCGTCACTATTAAACGGCATTTCCTCTAATTCTTCCCACTTATCATTCACCAATTTGGCTTTAAATATTTTCAAATTATTTTCATCACTGGCACTTTTTCGAAGCTTTTTTTTATAATAATTACTACGGGTAAAATATGCAATATCCTCTCCTTTATTAAATGCCGCAGGACCTTCATGATAACGTCCATTAATTTCGCCTTTTAATAATTGCGGACTTAACCAATTTCCGTCTTTATCTTTTTCTGCAAAATATATATCATAAAATGATTTACCAGTCCATGGATCTGTTCTCGTATTTAAGGTTGGTTTTTTATTTGCAGTAAATACCACCCCATCCTTATATGGTGCCGAGCCAAACGAAGATTCAAAACAAGGGAAGTTTACTAGATTCAATGAAAACAAAGTAGTGTCACGAATAAATGGGTTCACTGAATTGCAAGTAGCAAGCGAAATTTGCGCAACAGCATCATCAGGGACCAGATCAAGATAATTTTTATACCATTTTTTTGCATTGTCATAATCTCCCAGCGACATTAATATCTTAGCATAATGGAATGTATTTATTGCCTTGCTTTCAGGATAATTAACTATTTCAGCGTATAATGGTCCGGCCTTTTCAACATCATTTGTAAGTCTATAACAATTCGCCAGCTTAATTTTTGCTTCGTGATTATCCTCTTTTAACAGAACTTTGTTGTAATCTTTAATTGCATCAGAAAATTGCAAATTAACAAATTCATTATTTGCCTTTTTATGGAAATAATTGGAACAACCTGAAAAATAAAAACTACTAAAAATAATTGATAGATATATTAAATGTTTTTTCATGTTTTTTATTTTTAAAATTAAAAGAATCGTGGTGTTTTTGTTTTTATAATATCCTTGCCAAAATCGAATCCAATCATTATTTCGTGAGAACCGGAACTATAGTTTCTGAGTTTTGATGTAGTGATATCATAAGCGTATCCAACACGAAACCTCATATTCGCCTGATATTCAATCATAACTGTTATCGCATCTTTTGTTCGTAATGCAATGCCCATTGCTACCATATCCATATACATCGCATTGAAACTAATATCAGCCTGCAGTGGTGCTGCCGATTGATATTTTATCAGAAATGATGGTTTTAGTTTTACTCTTTCATTAACTTTGAAAACATACCCTGAAGTCAAGTAATAATGTTTACGTATGTAAGACGAATTTTCCATCGACAAATTAAAATTGCGATTCGGATCATAAGCAATAAGGGCTGGTATAGAGAAACCAATATAAAAGTTTTTTGTAAAATAAAAAGTTCCCATTCCGAATTTTGGAAGCCAGGCACTTTTATTTACTCCTAAAAAAGAATTATCATTTTCATCCCAAACAGTTAAATCTTCTACCTTAGCCTGATAATTGGAAGCACCGGCTTTTATTCCAAAACTCAGCTTTCCTTCACCAAGTTTCAACATATAAGAATAATTTGCATACATATCAGTCTGACTTGTTACTCCAATTTTATCATGTGATAGTAGCAATCCAATGCCCATTTTTTGCATAAACAATGGCCCATCAAAAGCTAACAAAGTAGTTACTGGAGCACCTTCAAAACCTACCCATTGCGAACGGTGGAGCAATGTTGAACTAAAATATTTATGGCTTCCGGCATAGGCAGGATTTAAAAATAATCCATTAAACATATACTGACTTACCATTACATCTTGCTGTGCCTCCATCCTAATAATGCTTGCAAGAATTCCTATTACTGTGATAATTTTTTTCATGACATTTCTTTTTTAAATCTTGCTATTCTCTTCTTAGATCCACATACCCCTTTAATGTTATTTCTTTATTATTTATTTCAACTATTACGAAGTAAGTTGCAGCCGGCAAAGCCTGCCCCTTATTGTTAACTCCATCCCATTGGTTATGATAACCATCAGCTTGATATACAATATTACCCCAACGATTAAATATGGTTATATGATTATTAGGATAAACTTCGATGCCACGAATAACAAATTTGTCATTCCTTCCATCGCCATTTGGCGAGAAGCCGGTTGGCATTTCCAATGGCATTGGTCCTGATAAAACGATGCTGCCCGACATTTTGCAGCCCAATGAATCAGTAACTGTTACATTATAGGTACCTACAGCAATATTTGATAAGTCTTCTGTTGTTGAATTATTCGACCAGCTGTAAATATAAGTTGGTTGCCCTCCTTTAACACTTAAATCAATAGCTCCATTAGTACCTTGGTATGAACTAACATTAAAATTATCAAAGTAAACAGGGCTAGTTAAATTCAAAACAATCTGAGTAGATTGTGTGATATTAACCGTATCAAGTATAGTACAACCTGCCGCATCATTTATTATTACAAAATATTCTCCAGCTGAAACACCAGTTAAATCTTCAGTTGTAGCACCATTCGACCAAGAATACGTAAATGGTGCTGTACCTTTCACATTTAAATTTATCGCACCATCTGAGTTACCATAACACAACACGTCATTAGTTGTTGAACTTAAACTGAGGTTTGAGATCTCATCTACTAGAATTGTATCAATAATTAAGCAACCGTTAGCATCAGTAACATTTACTGTATAAATACCTCCAGGAACGCCTAATAGATCTTGTTGTGTGGTACCACATGACCAAAGACAATTATAAGGCTGTGTACCACCTATCACATCCAAATCGGCTGATCCATTTGATGTGATGCAGTCGGCAGGTGTTGAGCCAACCGATGAGGCCATTAATGATGGTTCTACCAATGTAATTGTTGTTTTTGTTAAACACCCGTTTTTATCCGTGATATTAACATTATACACACCCGCTCCTAGGCCACTTGGGTTTTCTTCAGTGGATATAAAAGTTCCGGGACCAGTCCATGAAAAATCATAAGGCAAAGTGCCTCCGTTTATCGTTAAATTAATTGAGCCATCTCTTCCACCATTGCATGAAATATTACTTGAATTAAAATATGGACTTATTGCAGTAGCTGTTAAAATTGATTCAGGCTGCCTAATTGTAAATTCAGCGATCACTGGTCTCACACATCCATTATTATCTTTCACTAATACAGTATAGCTCCCGGCACTTAAATTAATTGCTGTTTCACCAATTTGTGCTGGAACAGTATTCCACAAATAGCTATAACTTCCGCTGCCACCTGTAGCGGTTACTACAGATATACCTGTTTTTTCTTCATAACACAAAACGTTGGTTTGAGAAGTAATGCTTGCACTTAATTCTGATGTTGGTTCGGTAATGATTACGGTTGTAATAAAAGGAATCGAACAGCCATTATTATCTGTTACTGTTACAACATAACTACCTGCAGTTAATCCGGTTGCTGTTGTTGAGGTTTGAACCGGCATGGTATTCCAGGAATAAGAATAAATGCCACTTCCACCTGTAGCGGCTACGGTTGCATTTCCGGTACTATCACCAACACACAACACATTGGTTTGTGCAATTATGCTTGCATTAAGTGCTGAAAAGGGTTCGGTAATTGTTACACCTGCCGTCACGGGTTGTAAGCATCCATTATTATCAGTTACCACTACAGAATAGTTTCCTGAACTTAAATTAACTGCCGTGGTAGACGTTTGAACTGGCGTTGTATTCCATGAATAAGAATAGATGCCACTTCCTCCAGTTGCTGTTATTGTTGCGGCACCAGTGTTTCCACCATAACAAAACACGTTGGTTTGCGAGGTTAAACCCACAGCTAAAGGTAATGCTGGTTGAGTAATAATTGCAACTGTAGTTGAAGAAGTAGTACATCCATTATTATCGGTAACCGTAACAGTATAACTACCGGCACTTAAGTTAATTGCTGTCGCGCCAATTTGTGATGGAATTGAATTCCATAAATAGGCGTAACTACCGCTTCCCCCAGTTGCAGTTACTGTTGCATTGCCTGTACTTCCTCCATTACAAAACACATTTGTTTGTGAACTTATGTTTGAGCCCAATGCCGATGAAGGTTCTGTAATAGTTACCACAGTGGTTATCGGAACAGTACAACCGTTATTATCGGTGACCGTTAGGGTATACAATCCTGCAGTTAAACCGGTTGCTGTTGCAGTTGTTTGCATGGGTGTTGTATTCCAGGAATAAGAATAAAGCCCGCTTCCGCCTGTTGCAGCAACAGATACGCTTCCTGTGCTTCCTCCGTTGCAGAACACATTAGTTTGCGAAATGGCACCTATGCTGAGTATCGATGAAGGCTGTGTTATGGTTGCAATTTTAATTACTGGAACTGTGCAACCGTTATTATCTGTTACTGTTATGGTATAGTTGCCTGCTGTTAAACCTGTTGCGGTTGCTGTAGTTTGAGCTGGTGTTGTATTCCAGGAATAAGAATAACTTCCGCTTCCTCCAGTTGCGATTGCTGTTACATTACCAGTATTACCACCATTGCAAAACACATTGGTTTGTGCAGTGATGCTGGCATCCAAAGCTGATGACGGTTGTGTAATTGTAGCCACCGCAAATACCGGAATTACACATCCATTATTATCGGTTACCGTTACGGTATAAGATCCAGCTGCTAAATCTGTTGCTGTTGCTGTTGTTTGAACCGGTGTTGTATTCCAGTAATAAGAATAAACCCCACTCCCTCCAGTTGCTGTTGCAGTTGCAATTCCTGTGCTACCATCCCTGCAAAAAACATTGGTTTGAGATGTGATAGTTGCGCCAAGTACTAATGAAGGTTGTGAGATGATTGCCACAGTGGACACAGGAACGGTACACCCATTATTATCAGTTACCGTTACGGTATAAGACCCTGCAGATAAACCCGATGCTGTTACTGTTGTTTGAACTGGTGTGGTATTCCACGAATAAGAATAGCTACTACTTCCTCCTGTTGCAGTTATAGTTACACTTCCTGTACTTCCTCCATTACAGAACACATTTGTTTGTGAAGTAATACTTGAAGCTAATGCAGATGCCGGTTGAGTTAAGGTTGCCACAGCAGTTACAGGAACGGTACATCCATTATTATCAGTAACTGTTACCGTATACCTTCCAACAGTTAAATTATTTGCTGTTGATGTAGTTTGAACCGCTGTGGTATTCCATGAATATGAATAACTTCCGCTGCCTCCTGTTGCTGTCACTGTTGCACTACCTGTACTGCCGCCATTACAGAAAACATTGATTTGTGAGCTGATACTGGCATCCAAAGCGGTTAAGGGTTGTGTAATTGAAGCCACAACTGCTACAGGAATGATACATCCATTATTATCTGTTACCGTCACGGTATAAGATCCAGCTGTTAAACCGGTTGCTGTTGGTGTTGTTTGAATAGGGGTGGTATTCCATGAATAAGAATAAAAACCGCTTCCACCTGTTGCGGTGACAGTTGCAATTCCTGTGTTGCCATCCTTGCAAAACACATTGGTTTGCGAAGTAATAGTTGCGCTAAGCACTGATGAAGGTTGTGTGATGGTTGCTTCTTTAGTTACAGGAACTGTGCATCCGTTATTATCTGTAACAGTAACGCTATAAATGCCGGAAGATAAATTTACTGCGGTTGCGCCAATCTGTATAGGTGATGTATTCCATAAATAACTGTAGCTGCCACTTCCCCCAGTAGCGACAACAGTTATACTACCTGTATTGCCACCATTGCAAAACACATTGATTTGTGAGGTGATGCTGGCATCCAAAGCTGATGAAGGTTGTGTAATGATTACTGTTTTTGTCACTGGAACGATACATCCGTTATTATCTGTTACCGTCACCGTATATGACCCTGCTGTTAAACCAATTGCTGTTGCTGTTGTTTGAACCGGTGATGTATTCCATGAATAAGAATAAAAACCACTTCCACCTGTTGCAGTTATCGTTGCACTTCCTGTACTGCCTCCATTACAGAACACATTCGTTTGTGAACTGATACCTGAAGCCAATGCTGATGCCGGTTGAGTAATGGTTGCCACAGCTGTTACAG
>JAZKBX010000177.1:0-4209 GCA_040388455.1 Bacteroidota bacterium | reverse complement strand
CATATACTAACCAGCCTATAATGAGTGAACCTATACCTATTATAATGCCTGTACTCGCAGAAATATCAAGAACAGACGGATCAATAAGGTAAACTTTTGCATCTAAATAATAAACAATTACCAACAACATAAATCCTGATAACCAGGTGAAATAGGCTTCGTATTTAAACCAATGAAGATCTTTAGGAATTTCAGGAGGAGCCGTTTTGTATTTTTCAAGATAATAAAATCCTCCTCCGTGAACAGCCCATAAATTCCCGGCTATTCCCTCTCTTAAGCCCTTGGTTCTGTTCAAGCTGTTTTCCAGAAAATTAAAATAAAACGAAGCACCAATCCAGGCAATACCAAAAACCACATGCGCCCATCTTACAATTAAATTAAACCATTCCACCACATGTGATTCCAGGGTGGTTCCTTTTACAAAAACATAAGAAACATAAAAAAAGGTAATGATGAGCGAGATGTAAAATAATACAGATTTTATTTCTTTCAGATCTTCTACTTTGTTTTTTGTTTTTTCTGAGATGCCGGGTGAATTGTTTGCCTGGCTTTCCTTGTTTTCCTTTTCTAAAGCAGTAATTGCGATCTTCAAAGCCAATAAAATAAGTAGTATAATTGCAACAGGAATAGCAATAAAAAAGAAATCGGTGAGGTTAATCGGATGATTAAATAAGGTCATTTTTAAATTTGATTTGATAATTAAATACGTCCATTTTCAAATTTGCTCATTTTCAAATTTTCAAATTGATTTAATGCCTAAATATATAAACAAGTTTAATACATTTGTTAAAATTGTTTACCTCATGAAAAATTTATTACCCGATTTTGGTTTACATAGCACAAAAATACTTACCGGATCGGGCTTTCAGGATGCCACCCTTTTAATTAAGGATGGAATAATTTTAGAAATTGTGGCAGGTAAAATAACCCCTGCCGATTTCCCTATTGAGGATGTAGGCGATTTTGTTGTAATGCCCGGCATCATCGATTCTCATGTTCATATCAACGAACCCGGAAGAACAGAGTGGGAAGGATTTGAAACTATCACTAAAGCTGCTATTGCCGGAGGAATTACTACGCTGGTGGATATGCCATTAAATGCAAGCCCTGTAACCACATCAGCGAAAGCACTCCAGGAAAAAATAAGATCAACCGAAGGTAAATTATATTGCAATTGTGGATTCTGGGGAGGTGTTGTCCCGGATAATCTTGATAAACTGGAAGAGTTAATTCAGGCCGGAGTATTGGGTATCAAAGCGTTTTTAACACATTCTGGCATTGATGATTTCCCAAACGTTACTGTTTCCGATCTTAAAACAGGAATACAGATCATCGCAAAATACAATATTCCCTTGCTGGCCCATGCCGAACTTGATGAAATGCATCCGGGTATTTCAGTATTTGAAAAAAATCCAACCAACTATCAGGCATACCTTGATTCCCGTCCAAAAATATGGGAAGACAAAGCTGTTGAGTTAATGATCGGCTTGTGTGAAGAATATAATTGTAAGGTGCATATTGTACATTTATCTTCTGCAAATAGCATTGAACAAATAAAAATTGCAAAAGCAAAAGGCTTGCCATTAACAGTGGAAACCTGTCCTCAATACCTGTATTTTTGTGCCGAAGAAATTCCGGATGGGAATACGCTTTTTAAATGTGCACCACCTATCCGTGAAAGAGAAAACAATGAAAAACTTTGGGAAGCAATAAAAGATGGAACCATTGATTTTATTGTTACAGACCATTCTCCCGCGACACCTGAATTAAAAAAAGTTGAATCGGGTAATTTAAAAGAGGCTTGGGGAGGTATTGCTTCTATACAATTTTCGTTGCCGGTCATTTGGACTGCAGCAAAAAAAAGAGGACTTAATATTAACGAAATCGCTAGGCTGGTGAGTTCTGCTATTGCTCAATTTATTGGTTATGGAACTACCAAAGGACAAATTAAAAAAGGTTATGATGCTGATATCGTTGTTTGGGATCCGGAACAAAAATTTACTGTAAAAAAAGAGGATATTCAATACCGTCATAAAATAAGTCCATACATAGGTGAAGAACTTTTTGGTGTTGTTAAACAAACTTATGTGGGTGGTAAAAAAGTGTATGAAAACGGAAATTTTATATCTTTACCACAAGGAAAAATTCTATTAAAAAAATAAATTTATTTTAGAAAAACATGTTTTCTAAAGTGCATCCGCCAAAGTCTTCGACAAGCTCTGACTGACCGAGCGCTGGTCATATTGAGCCTGTCGAAATATATGTGATGCTTCATTAAAGAACTGAATTAAAAAAAACTAATTAATCATGGCTGAAAAAGAATATACCACTTTTGAGGAATTTTATCCCTATTATCTTGACCAACATCGCCACACAGGTACACGTGTAACACATTTTGTTGGTACCAGCCTTTTTTTTCTGCTTGTTATTACTGCAATTATAGAAAGGGAAATTTTGTTTTTACCTGCTGGCATTGTTTCTGCCTACTTATTTGCCTGGATTGGCCACTTTTTTATTGAAAAAAATAAACCTGCAACATTTAAATATCCCTGGATGTCGCTCAAAGGGGATTTTAAATTGTATTTCGAAATATTAACAGGGAAGCAAGGGTTTAAAGCAAACTAAGCTTAAAACAACAACAAGATGCCAGCGGCATCACATGTTTATAGAAATTGAGATTATATGATCTATGACCCCGCATGGGGTCGAACAAAACGACTCACGTATCCTATAAACATAAGAACCCGCAGGGTTCTTTATTATAAAATTGAAAATATTTAAAAATGGAAATTACCCAGATACAACAACCGAAATTTACATCTTTAATTGACCTCGCCTCCGAACGCCTCGGTGGTAAAGCACTTGTATGCAGCGATGATTTTTTTGCCGAAAAAGAAAACTTACTAAAACCGGGCAGAGGTATTTTTATCACAGATAAATATACTGACAGAGGAAAATGGATGGATGGCTGGGAGTCGCGCAGGAAAAGAACTCCGGGATATGATTGGTGTATCATTAAGCTTGGAGCATCAGGTATTATTAGTGGTTTGGACATAGACACCAACTTTTTTTTAGGCAATCATCCGCCTTTCGCTTCTGTTGAGGCTTGCAATATAGCAGGTGATCCTTCTGCTGAATTATTACAATCCGAAAAAGCGGGTTGGGTTGAGATAGTATCCAAGTCACCTTTAAATCCGGGGAGTCAGAATTTTTTTGAAATCACAAACGATAAGATCTGGACGCACTTAAGATTGAATATTTATCCTGATGGAGGAGTTGCCCGTTTAAAAGTATATGGCGAAGTGTATAAAAATTGGGATGCTGTAAAGCAGGATGAATTGGTTGATCTGGCTTCAGCTGTGAATGGTGCAAAATCCGTTTTATGTAATGATATGTTTTTTAGCCACATGGATAATTTAATAATGCCTGGTCGTGGAGTGAACATGGGAGATGGCTGGGAAACCAAGCGTAACAGAACTCCTAATAATCGTGACTGGGTAATTGTAAAACTGGCACAGAAAGGAGATATCAAAAAAATATTGGTGGATACCTGCCATTTTAAAGGTAATTACCCTGATACCTGTTCTATAGAAGGAATAAATTTAGAGGATACAAATTTATTCCCCCTTTCAAAGGGGGCCAGGGGGATTGATTTAGATTCTCCCGATTTAAAATGGACCGAAGTTTTACCAAAGATGAAATTACAAGCTGACCACGAACATTATTTTGAAACAGAAATTTCAAATGCCGGTCCGTTTACACATGTTCGTCTGAACATCTTCCCTGATGGCGGGATCAGCCGTTTGCGTTTATTTGGTTTTATAAATAAATAAAATATGACCATCGAAGAATTAAATAAATTAAGTAAAGAAAAAGCATTCGAAGAATTATTTAAATGTTGTGGTTGCACACCATGGGCTCAAAACCTTACTGATTTCAGACCTTTTAAAAGCAAGGAGGATCTATTAAGACTATCGGATATGAACTGGATCACTTGTGATACAGAGGAAGTTTTGGAGGCATTTTTACATCACCCTAAAATAGGGGATCTGAAAAGCCTTGAAAAAAAGTTTGCTTCAACTAAAGAATGGGCCTCCGGGGAGCAGTCCGGTGTGGATGTGGCAACACATAAAACACTTACAGAACTTGCCTATGGTAACATTGCGTATGAAAAAAAATTCGGATTCATCTTTATCGTTTGTGCAACCG
>JAZKBX010000176.1:0-4917 GCA_040388455.1 Bacteroidota bacterium | reverse complement strand
CTAATGTTTTGCATTTAAGTTTTTTATATAAAATTGTTAATTCCCCTTTGGGGGGTTGCAAAAGTAGTCATTTTTATTGACATTTTAGCCTTATTTAGTATATATAATAACGGGTTTAAAATATAAATGAGAATAACACAGCAAAGGGCAGTTCCGGGAATTGAAATATGCTTGTGTTTCGGAGGTGTAATGCATATGTGATCCGGAGCCTTTTGCGAGGGCTCTTGTTTTGGCAATGAGACAATGGCTTTAATAACATCAAGATCCATAGGAAAAGCCTGGGGTGACAGAAAGGTTGAAAAAAGCTAAAAAACCCGAAACCCCGTGCCAAATTGCTTGGCATTTCCTGTTTTAATCTACCAATCTTACTTTTTTTTATTTCCAACCAAGCTCTTACAAAATAAAAACTGCAACAAATAACAATTTAGCTCGTATCAGAGTAATTATACTCTGGCATTTTTAGCTTGAATGTCTATAAAAAAAATCCATTTTTTTTATATATTTTCGCAGTTGAATTTTAAAACTGCAATAAAATTAAATTATAATGAAGTCTTTTCAAAAGCTTTTGCTTTTTCTTATTGTCTGTTTTGGTGTATTTGAAACGAATGCTCAATCGGTAGGTGGAACTACTTCCGGTTCTGCAATATACTGTGCAGCAGCAAATGCAGGTTTTGTCAACTTAGATGCCGGCACTTATACCGGTTCAATTTTAAACTGGGAATCTTCAATAGATGGAGGTTCCAACTGGACCACAATTTTTAATATCACCGCTTCTCAAACTTACAACAGTCTCACTCAAACAACCTGTTTCAGGGCCATCGTTAAAGATGGCGCATTCCCTCCGGATACCTCTACTATATCTTGTATTGATATTTACCCTCCGAGTGTAGGCGGTACCATTAGCGGAGCAGGTACATTTTGTATTGTGCCGGGAACCGGAGCTGGAACATTAACATTATCAGGATATACGGGAGACACCCTTTACTGGCAGGATTCAATTGCAGGTGACCCATCCTGGACCAATCTATCAACGACAACCCCTGCATTAAATTACCTTAATCTTACAGAAAATACATTTTACAGGGTTATTGTCCGAAAGGGGCCTATCCAATGTACAACTGATACATCAGCTCTAGCATCCTTCGATTTCGATTCACTTTCTGTTGCCGGAACCATTGCGAGCAGCGATACGCTATGCCCTGGCATAAATGGTGGCAATCTTTCTTTAACAGGCAATGTTGGAGGGGTTTTAAACTGGCTAACCTCACAGGATAATATTAACTGGACAACAATTTCAAACTCCACCGCCTTACAACCGTATGATAGTTTACTGCAAACAACCTGGTACAAAGCTGTTACTCAAAACGGAAATTGTCCTACTGATACCTCTGCTTCTGTTGAATTAACCATTGTTCCCAACCTGGTAAGTGCAGGTAATGATACCACTATTTTTCTGGGGCAATCAATACAATTAAATGGAACAGGAAACGGAACAGCTCTATGGTCACCTATTGATGGTTTGGATAGCATCAACATTTTTAATCCAACCGCAACACCAACCGTTACTATAACGTACTTGCTTACTGTAACGGATAATAACTCCTGCATTAGCCTGGATAGTGTTTTAATTACTGTTGATCTGTTAGAATTCGAAGGTCTGATCACTAATTTATTCACACCAAATGGAGATGGAATAAATGATACCTGGCATATAAAGGACATTGAAAAATACCCTGAAAGTGAGGTTTTTGTCTATAATATTTATGGTAAGCTGGTATATACTAAAAAGGGTTATACCAATGATTGGCAAGGAACTTATAATGGCGCTGAGCTGCCTGATGGGACGTATTATTATGTGCTTCGTTTTGAGGATAATGATAAGATCTCAAAAGGCTCGCTGGATATATTGAGGAGCAAATAGCTGTATTAATTTGAAAATTTGAAAATGAGTTAATTTGAAATGGATTATGTTAATTATCAAATTGTACATATCAAATTAATTTAAAGTATTTGTTACAATGAAAAAAGGTTTTACAATAGCGTTATTTGTTTTTATTTGCAGTTTTGCAGATGCTCAGCAAATAGGCATGTATAGCCACTATTTTTATAAACCATTGGTTTATAACCCCGCTTTTACAGGCTCCAACGATGACCCCAATGCAACAATAATCAGCCGCTCCCAGTGGACTGATTTCACAAATGCGCCCCAACTCACTGTTTTTACTGTAGATGGTAATTTAATGGATAAAAAAGTTGGTGTGGGTTTAGGCCTGATCAGCGACAGGAAAGGAATTACCAATAGGATGGGAGGTAATTTATATTATGCGTACAGGTTAAAATTAAATGATGATACCCGTTTGATGTTTGGCTTGTCAGCAGGTATAATAGATCATAGGATCGACTTTTCTAAAGCTCTTGTTGAAAACACCCTTGACCCCACTTTATACAACAACTCCCAGCATAAAACATCCTTTGACGCAAGTGTAGGACTTGCCTTTGTCTGGAAAGCATTAGAGGTTGGAGCTGCAGTTCCTCAGATCATCGGAAATAAAATAAATTATGTTGATAGCAGCAATGTAAGGGCTTACTATACACAAGCCCGCCATTATATGGCCTCTCTTAAATACAGTTTTTTAATATCCGAAGAAAAAGGTATTTCAATTGCTCCTCAGGCTTTGGTTCGTTTTGTGCCGCAATCACCATTTCAGTTTGACGGTAATGTTAATTTAGAGTGGAAGGATAAATTCTGGATCGGTGCCACCTATAAAAGCGATTATGCAGTGGCTGCTAATGTGGGCTTTTGCCTGCATAAACAATTATGCGTTGGGTATTCGTATGATTTCATAATAGGACCTATTGGTAAGTATTCCGGAATGACTCACGAAATAATGGTCAATTTTAAGTTTGGTAAAAGCAAAACCTCAGAACCGGCTGTTACAGAAGCAAATGCAGATACAGCAGCAGTTGCAGTTGAAAATCCTGATTATGAAGATAAGCTTGACGATCTGGAGATCCAGCTTAAAAAGAACCAGAATAAGCTTAAAGCATTGAATGATAAGCTAGCTAAAAAGCAATTAGCAGCATCCCGAAGTGCAAAACCCGGAATTCAGGATAGCGATGGAATATTTGTAACCAAAAGAAACGACTTTAAGGATAGCAAAAACCAGATGGCTGAAAAAGGCTATTATGTGATGGTAGGAATTTTCTTTTACCGCGATTTTGCAAACGAGGAGGTGAAGAATTTTGTTAAGCTTGGTTATAAAAATACCGATTGGCTTTTCTCTGAATCCAAGCAGAACAATTATGTTTTTACACATAAATTAGATACAAAAGAAGAGGCGTTCCAGAAAGTAAAAGAAGTGACTGCTTCAGGAGGCAGTAATGTGTGGATTCTTAAATTGGTGGAATAGTATTGATATTATTTTGGGCGTTCCCTTTCTGAAAAAGAAAGGGGCGGGCTTTACGCTTCAATCTTTTCTAAACAGAAAAGGATTTACGCTGCAATCCCTAACGCAAACATTAAAATTAAATTTTTAACAGGAAAAATAAAATTCGAAATAGTATTGGTACTTACATTATTAATATTGAACGTATGTCATTGGGCTGGTGATTTTTCACATTTAAGCACTGCCTGGATGCTGCATGCAAAGCGGTTTGGTAAACCTTTATTACCAATACTTGCTCATGCCGGGGTACATACTTCATTGTTTTTTATTGCCATATTTGCTTTGCATGGATTTGATAAAGCTGTTCTTGCTGCTGCAATACAGTTGCCGACACACTTTACCATTGATGTGCTAAAAGGCAAAATGAATGTTTGGTTTCCAGAGTTGTTAAGTATTGAAAATAAATTTCATTGGTGGGTTTTTGGAGCAGATCAAATGCTTCATCAAACTGTAATTATAGGAACGGCCGCTTTAGTATGCCGATAAAAAATAAAATGAAAAAAGGATTAATAATATTTGTAATGGTTCTTATTTGCGGCATTTCCAATGCTCAGCAAATAGGCATGTATAGCCATTACTTTTATGATCCAATGGTTTATAACCCTGCTTTTGCCGGTGCCGGTGATGCTACTAATGCTACGTTGATAAGCCGGAGTCAGTGGACAGGATTTAAAGGGGGTCCAAAACTTACACTTTTCACATTAGACGGCAGTTTGATAGCTAAAAAAGTAGGTGCGGGATTAACACTGATAAGCGATAGAAAAGGAATTTCAAACAGAACGGGAGGTAATTTATCTTATTCCTATAGATTAAACATAAATGATGATGCGCATTTACGGTTTGGTTTATCCTTGGGTATTATGAACCATACACTTGATTTCTCTGGTGTTTTGGTTGAAACCACAATTGATCCTATCTTATTTACCGACATACAACGCAAAACTACGTTTGACGGAAATGCAGGAATGGTGCTTGTTTGGAAAGAATTAGAACTGAGTGCAGCAGTGCCTCAACTTATCGGGAATAAGGTAAATTATGTGGATGAGGATAATATTCGATTGTACTACACACAGTCGCGCCACATCATGACCTCTCTGAAATATAAATTTTTTATTGTAAAAGACAAAGGCATTTCAATAACTCCGCAAGGTTTGGTTCGTTTTGTTCCCAACACACCATTTCAATTTGATGGCAATATTAACCTGGACTGGAAAGATAAATTCTGGGTTGGCGCCACTTACAAGAGTGATTATGCAGTATCTGCCAATGTAGGGTTTTGTTTGTATAAACGATTTTGCCTCGGATATTCCTATGATATTATAATCGGGAATATTGGTAAATATTCAGGTATGGCCCATGAAATAATGATCAACTTTAAAATTAATGAGCGTAAAAAGGTTGAGGTTGTTGAAGAGGTGGTGAAAGAAAACGAACCAGTAAGCACCGAAAATGCAGAGTACGAAGAGCTTAT
>JAZKBX010000175.1:0-6884 GCA_040388455.1 Bacteroidota bacterium | reverse complement strand
ATCAGCATATTGTCGATTTCAAGGCCAACCAAGGCAGCAAGCACATGTTCTGTAGTATATACTCTGGCTCCATTTTGTTCAAGAGTAGTTCCACGGGCAGTGTCAATTACATTGTCAACATCAGCATCAATAATAGGGTTGTCAGTCAGGTCAACACGTTGGAATTTATAACCGTGATTTTCAGGAGCAGGAACAAATGTTAGGTTAACTTGTTTTCCGGTGTGTAAACCGGTACCTGAAATAGATACCTGCTTTTTTATAGTTCTTTGTTTTATCATTGTTCTTTTAAAATGAAATTTTATTAAAGTAATTCAATGGTTTTTTCAATACCAAATACTACTGAAAGCCGCTAATTAATTTATTATTCGGGCCCCCCTTTTAAAATTAATGTCTCAAATTTATACAAATTATTAATAGAATGCACCTGAGTAGTTGAATTGTTATTATCCTTCTAACATTCAGCTGCTTAGCTCTGGTTAAAGGTGAGGAAAGTGCCCGCCTAAACCTTCAAACAAGGCTATTTAGGATAACACAAATAATGTTTTTTTACAGTTTTCGCTAATACATCAATATTCAGCTGGTCAGATGCTTTTGCAACGTCAGCGGTACTTCCATCTTTAAATAAAATGTTGATACCAATTTCATCCCCTCGGTAAGCGTCATTGGCTACAGTTCCTGCAAAAACAAAGTAATTGACTTCTTTATCATTCACTTTATATCTTTTTTTTACGTCTTCTTTAATTTGATGGATCTTCGATTCTTTAAATGGCAGATTTTGCATTTCCACTTTTAAAAGTCTTCTATTTACAAGTTGTGCACAAAGCATAGAAAGCACCGGATCTTTATGAGTTGTCCAAACTTTAATTGATGTCATGATATCATAATCATCCAAAATAGCGAAGGCATCCAGTAATTTTGGATCATCCTTGAAATCTTTTTTACTGTACTGTTTGTATAAAAAGATTTTGAGCGCAGGTGTACAAAACAGATCTGCTTTTTTTTGTGCTAGTTCTTTGGCACGTTTCAAAATATTAACCAATAAATTTTCGGCACTCAAAACAGTTTTATGCAAATATACCTGCCAATACATTAATCTACGGGCGATCAGAAATTTTTCGATAGAGTAAATACCTTTTGCTTCCACTGCCAGTTGATCGTTAGCAACATTTAACATTTTAATGATGCGGTCGGAACTAATAACACCTTCCGAAACACCGGTAAAAAAACTATCCCTTTTCAGATAGTCTAATCGGTCCATGTCTAATTGACTTGAAACAAGTTGATGCAGAAACTTTTTATGATATTTATTTTGAAAGATTTTAATAGCTAAAGTAAGCTCACCTTTAAATTCTTCATTAAGCCTGCTCATGAATAGTTGGGAAATATCTTCATGGGTAACATTATTCACAATGCTATGTTCTAAGGCGTGAGAAAAAGGACCGTGACCAATATCATGCAAAAGAATAGCGATAGTAACCGCTTTAGCTTCATCATCAGTAATATCATGGCCTTTGGAGCGTATCTCTTCAATGGCTTGTCCCATCAAATGCATTGCCCCCATTGCATGATGAAAGCGTGTGTGGAGTGCCCCCGGATAAACAAGGTTAGTTAATCCTAATTGTTTTATTCTTCGTAAACGCTGAAAAAAAGGATGCTCAATAAGATCGAAAATGATCTCGTATGGTAGTGAAACAAAACCATAAATAGGGTCATTAAATATTTTACGCTTGTTGTAGAATGAATCCATGTGGTTTTAAACTTTTGTCAAAGATAATTGAATTTGCGATTCTACTAAAATTCAAGTTTTAAATAGTTGATACTGTAAACTATTCTATCACGTAAAATTCGTTGTGAACGGATGTGAGATTGCATAGGAAGTAAGGTTTTAATTAAAATTTCCTTCCGATTCCTTTTTTTACTGAAGAGGGATCCTGTTTATCACTGGCATTAATTGTTATTAAAAACAAGATCCCTCTCGAAAGTCCCGGTATGACAGAAGATGTGGTATTTGCTGAATTCGAAAAAGTTTGGAAGTCCTAAAAGATTTAAAAAAAACTAAACTACTTCTGAGTCGCTTCTCAAATATTAATTCCTGTATTTGGGCTATTTAAAATAGTGTGTCATCGAATTTACGAAAAGGCAGCCTTGGTGTTTAAATAAATTTGTAAAAAAATGAATACACATTGGATTCATTTTAAATTTTAAATAAAACTGTATGAAACCAAACATTGGAATTTCCGAAAAAAAATTAAGTAACGTTAACACCATGCTTTCATCAGTGCTGTCTAACGAAATGACCTTGTATATTAAAACCAGAAAATTCCACTGGAATGTATCAGGAGGAAGTTTTATGGAACTTCATAAACTATTCGAAAATCAATATAAACAACTCGAAGAATCAATTGACGAAGTTGCTGAACGCATCAATAAATTAGGTGGTAACACAATAGGTACGATGCAAGAGTTTTTAAAGATCTCTATAATTAAAGAAGCCCCCGGCAAATATGATTCATCAAAAGAGATGATCAAACAATTGCTGAAGGATCACGAAACTGTAATTGTTGAATTGCGCGGTAATGTTAAGGATTGCCTTGAAAAATATGAAGATGCAGGTACTACAGATTTTCTTACCGGATTAATGGTGGAACATGAATCCATTGCCTGGACACTTAGAAGGTATTTGAAATAATAGGAATGAAGAGTGATCCCGAATCTTTATTAAATGCTGAGCCTTTGGTTAATAATCAGGATGCTGTAATGGCTGTGGAGATGGAGCATCTAAGCAAATCCTTTGGAAATAATTGTGTATTAAAAGATATTAGTTTTCGCATAAAAAAAGGTGAGAACCTGGTAATACTTGGAAAATCGGGAAGCGGAAAATCAGTGCTTATCAAATGCCTGGCAGGACTGATAGATCATGAGCAGGGATCTCTGATGATCTTAGGTAAAAAAATTTCTGATCTGAATCGGAAGGAGAGGGAAGAAACACGAAAAAAAATAGGCTTTCTATTTCAAAGCGGTGCTTTATACGATTCAATGAGCGTAAAGGAAAATCTTGAATTCCCTCTCAAAAAGGCATTAAGGTTAAAGTCGAGAGAACAGATCAGGTCCCTTGTTGAGGAAGCATTGAATAATATTGGGCTTTCAAAGTCCATTGATAAAATGCCTTCGGAACTATCAGGTGGAATGAGAAAAAGATTAAGCCTGGCCCGCACATTGATCCTCCAACCCGAAATAATACTCTACGATGAACCCACAACAGGTTTAGACCCCATCACATCAAAAGAAATAAGCCATCTTATACTGGATGTGCAAAAAAAATACAACACTTCTTCCATTATCATCACACATGATATGGATTGTGCAAGAATTACTTCAAATAGAGTAATTGTACTTAAAGATGGACATTTTTTTGCAGAAGGTACTTTTGAGGAATTGACAAAATCAAAAAATGAATGGATCCGTTCATTTTTTGATTAAGATAAGCCGGGACATTGTTCGTCCAGCCCAACAAGGCAAAAAGCATCTGGTTTTTTTACAGGTCGCACCTATGGTGCTTATTTTTAGAATAATATCGTTTCTATAAACAGGTCAATCCTACGAATTTTTCTCTTTTGTTATGAAGTCCCGGTAGGGACGATCTGTTTGTAAAAACATTTGTACCCCATATCAGTAAAGCCTCATAGAGGTAACCTGAATTATCCATTTTTTTAGAGGCGTTTGCCGTCAACCCCAAAAACATACTCCAGCTTTTTACAAATATTTTTAATATATTTGATTAGTGCTAAACATTTAATCTTTTTAATTTATTTTTGAAAATTTCATAAATAGATTAAAAGAGATCTGCCCATATTTAAATACAGGGAAGCCGAAAACTGAAAGAGTAGGCATTAAAATTAAAACTATAAATCATGAAAAAAATTATTTTAAGTTTTGCTTTATTATGTTTTGTATTTATTAGTGTATCTTCTGTTAATGCCCAGGAATTAAGAAGCTCTTCAGGAAGCAGTACCGGTAAGATCGACTCTGACGGGACAATCAGGAACGGTTCAGGAAGCAGCGTAGGTAAGATCGATTCAGGTGGATCTATTAGAAACAGTTCAGGAAGTAGCATTGGAAAGATCGATTCAGATGGAACTATCAGAAACGGATCGGGTAGCAGTATTGGAAAAGTAGAATCGGATGGAACAGTAAGAAACAGTTCCGGAAGCAGTATCGGTAAAGTTGAATCAGGAGGAACTGTGAGAAATAGCTCTGGAAGCAGTATAGGTAGTGCAAATGGAGTTAAAAAAGAATGGGCAGCTGTTGTGTTTTTCTTCTTTACGTTTTAAATAAAATAAAATTGTATTACAAAAAATCCCCCGCAAATTTTTTGCGGGGGATTTTTTTATTCTCTTTACTCTGAAAAATAATTAGGAGCGACTTATCCCAACAATGCTTTTTCAGCAGCTTTTAAAATAGCAAATGCTTTTTCAGTAGTTTCCGATTCAGCATAGTTACGCAATACAGGCTCTGTACCTGAAGCACGTATCATCAACCAATCGCCATTGTCAAAGAAATATTTCCAGCCATCAATTGTTTCAACACGATCAACCTTATAGGGCCCAAAAGAAGAGTAGTTATTATTTTTGCAATTTTCTACTATAGCCACTTTCACTTCTTCTTTCAGGTGCATATCGCTGCGTTCAAATTTGAATTCACCAACAATTTTATACACTTCTTGAATCAGATCATCCAACGATTTACCTGATTTCACCATATATTCCCAAATAGTTAAACCCATCCAGATACCATCGCGCTCTGGGATATGGCCTTTTATTGCAATTCCTCCGCTCTCTTCACCACCAAGCAATACATCTTCCGAAAGCATTATGCCTGCAATGTGTTTAAATCCGATCTTTACAACCTGATAATCCAAACCATAATGTGCACACATTTTTTTCACCCGAGGGGTTACCGAAAACGCGTTTACTACTTTTCCTGTAAATTTTTTCTCTTTAACCAAATAGTTGATCAATAAAAGAATGATATGATGTGAATCAACAAATTCTCCTTTGCTATTGTATAAACCAATCCTGTCAGCATCTCCATCAGTTGCTAATCCGCAATCAATATCTCCGCTTTCAATAATTAATGAAGCAAATGGTTGTAAATTTTTATGAATTGGTTCAGGAGCCTGTCCTTCAAATCCGGGGTTGTAATCACAATGCATGAATGTAATATCAGGTAATAACCTTCTCATTACATTTTGTCCTGCACCATACATGGCATCATAAGCGAAATTCATTTTAGTATTCCGTATGGCCTCCATATCGAAATTACGCTCTACATGGTCAACATACATTGTTTCCAGATCAACATACTCTATCAATCCTGCTTTCACAAAATCAGCAATAGAAATTTTTTCCAGATCAATAGAATTGGTTGCAGGAATAATATCTTCAATTTTTTGAATATCCTCCGATAATAAAGGACCACCAAAACCACCTTTTAATTTATAACCATTGTACGATGGTGGATTATGAGAAGCTGTAATGATAACTCCTAAAGATGTACCTAATGTTTTTGCACCTAATGAGATCATGGGTGTAGAAACAAAGTCTTTGGCCAAATATACCTTTATGCCACTATTGGCAAATACTTTAGCGGTTGTTTCTGCAAATAATTCACCTGCAAAACGACAATCATGGCCAACCACAACTGTTGGTTTATCAAAGTTTTTCTTCAACCATTCAGTTGCTCCAATAGTTACGCGGGCAACGTTATCAACAGTAAAGTCTTTTGCTATAATAGCTCTCCAGCCGTCTGTACCGAATCTGATTTTTGTCATAAATTATTTATTAATTTTTGATGGGTTTTGTCGATTGTCCCAAATTGAAAGTATATAAATTGAAGCTTTGTCAACAATATAAAATAATGAATTATGTTTTGTTATAACACATTCACGTGCACCATGTAATCTTTTTGATTGTTTGTAAAGCAAAGGAAATTGACCTATCAAAGATATTTGCTCGTCTAATTTTATAGAAAAACTTTTTAATTCTTTTTCAGTCCAATTACTTTGCAAATATTTAATTATTGAATCTAAATTAAAATCGGCTTCTTCAGACCAAATAATTTTTAAAGCCATTTTGCGTAACGCTTTTTTACTTTTTCATGCGAAATAGTTTTTCCGTTCTTTACTTCTTCTAATCCTCTCTCAATAGAGGCAATTTGCTCTTTATTTAAATCATGAAAAAAGTCATCACTCTGCTGCTTTTCCAAAAGTTTTTTAATTTTTTTTAAAATTGATACGTCTTGTATAGTTACAAGCATTTTTATCAACTCTAATTTTTCTGCCTGAATATTCATCGAATTGAAATTTTTAACAAAAATACGACTTTTTTTCTATCAGTGAATTCCCCTGTTATTTAAAGCATCACGATACTTTTGTGCGAATACGCAATGTTGATCATACGATTTAGCAAAGTAATGTTTGCCCGACAGATCTTCTTTTGCACACATAAAAATGTAACTGCTTTTTTCATAATTAAGAACCGCATCAATAGACGTTCCCTGAATAAAACTAATTGGGCCCGGAGGTAAACCTTTGTTAATGTATGTATTATAAGGCGATTCATAACGGGTTTGTTCAAATGAAACACGTTGAATAGAAAAATCTCCGATCGCAAAAATAACAGTAGGGTCAGATTGTAACAGCATATCCTGTTTTAACCGGTTAATATATAAACCTGCAATTATTTTTTTTTCAGCATTATCGCAGCATTGCTCTCCCTGAACAATAGAGGCTAATACAGCAACTTCTGTTTGTGAAAATCCAATTTCCTTTGCTTTTTTCTTTCGTGCAGTTGTCCAGAAACTTTTGTACTCTTTACTCATTCTAT
>JAZKBX010000174.1:0-1582 GCA_040388455.1 Bacteroidota bacterium | reverse complement strand
AAAATAGTAGCTTTTATTAATCCTTTTATTGGCAAATATGTTTTAATGGCAAAATTGGTAAGTACTTGCCCAACATTTACAAACGTTGGATTGGATACCATTTTAAATAACCAGTAAGAGCGGTTTAAATCGTTATTTGTTTTGCCTGAAAAAGCAATTTCGGTATTATTGAATGATAGCATAGATAAACCTCTCCCCTTAATCCCCTCTCCACAGGAGAGGGGCGATTTTTATGGAAAGGGATACAAATATAGTAAAGTTTTTAATCGCGTATTTTTAATCCTTTTCCGAATGAGAGTAATCATACCATTTCACCAATTCCGCCTCTCCTGTGGAGAGGGAATTAAGGGGAACGGTATCATTTTTACTATATTTGCTCCATCAAATACCAGTTTATGACAGAAATAAAGGCATCCGATTATTCGATTTTTGTATCTAAAGACATTACCAAAGAAATCAACCGATTTCTGAAAGCAAATAAAAGCAGGTATTCAAAACTATTTATATTGGTGGATGAAAAAACCTTAGAATATTGTTATCCCCCACTGGCTGCCCATATCCCTGCTTTTAAAGATGCTGAAATCATTGAAATTGAGAGCGGTGAAAACAGTAAAAACATTGAAGTCTGTATCCAAATATGGGCAACATTAAGTGATTACGGTGCCGACAGACAATCACTGATCATAAATCTTGGTGGTGGGGTGATTGGTGATATGGGAGGTTTTATTGCTTCTGTATTTAAACGTGGGATCGGTTTCATAAATATTCCCACCACCTTACTTTCCCAGGTTGATGCTTCTGTTGGAGGCAAGGTAGCTGTGGACCTAAATCATATAAAAAATGAAATAGGCTTGTTCAGCAATCCTTCAGCGGTTTTTATTGATACTACTTTTCTGCAAACATTGGATGAAAGGCAACTATTATCCGGCTTTGCCGAGATGATCAAACATGCATTAATTTCCGATGAAATTTATTGGAAAAAAATAAAAGAAGCAGATGTCTTTGATTTTAAAAAAATTGACTCATTAATTGAAACATCAATTCACATAAAAAATAAAATTGTACAAGAAGATCCCTTTGAAAAAAACAACAGAAAAGCACTGAATTTTGGACATACTATTGGACATGCCATTGAATCTTATTTTTTGTTGAAGCAAAATAGCCGCAAACAATTGTTACACGGAGAAGCCATTGCAATAGGAATGATATGTGAAGCGTATTTGTCGAATAGGATTGTAAACCTCCCGAATGATGCATTAGAAGAGATAAGCTCCTTTATTTTATCATTGTATGAACCTGTCCAATTAAAAAAAACAGATTTTGACCGAATGATAGAACTTATGTTTCACGATAAAAAAAATGAAAACGCAATGATAAATTTTTCATTAATTCCTTCCATCGGGAAATGCGAAATAAATAAAACAGCCAGTCCTGATCTAATTAAAGAAGCTTTAAAATATTATTCAGAAAAAGTAAAGCTTTTGAAATAGTAAGCTGTAAAGGAGGTTCATTGATTTGATAGTGCTGCGTTAGGGATTCCTTCGACAAGAGCTCAGGATAAATTCCGCGTAAATCCTTTTCT
>JAZKBX010000173.1:0-4492 GCA_040388455.1 Bacteroidota bacterium | reverse complement strand
AAAAGAACAAATTTAATAAAATCATACCTTAGTCCGCTTGTGAAATTTATTCAGAGTTATTTTTTTCAACTTGGAATATTGGATGGATATTATGGTTTTATGATCTGTAAAATATCTGCGCATTCCACATATTTAAAATATTTTAAATTGAAACAATTTTATAAAAAATGAAACATGTTTTAGTAGAGATGGAAAAACTGAAGAACCCCAATAGCGGACTGGGGCAATTCTGTTTGAATATTGGTGAACAGTTTAAGCTTATTGATCCTAAAAATCTTAAGCTCGATTTCTATTTACCTGCATTTCAAAAAAATATTTTTGGAGAAGAGTTTAATTATGTAAAACAGACTGCATTACATAAGCTATTGCCTATTAATAGCAGTGAATATGATGTATGGCATTGTTTACAACAAGATTCTCATTACCTGCCTAACAACAAAAACACGAAGCTTATTTTAACCATCCACGATTTAAATTTTCTGGAAAAATATAAAGGCGCAAAACAAAAACGCAAACTTAACAGTCTTCAAAAAAGAGTTAACAAAGCAAGTGCAATTACTGTAATATCAAAATTTACAGAAATTATTGTTCGGGAAAATTTACAATTGAATGATACACCGGTGCATGTGATATACAATGGTAATTCTCTCAAAACAATAGAGGATGCACCCGTTCCTGATTTTATTACGAAGAATGACGTAAGCGATTTTATTTTTTCAATTGGGATTATTTCACCAAAAAAAAATTTCCATACCCTACTTCCATTATTAGAAAACAACAAACAATTACATTTGGTAATTGCAGGAGATAATAGTTCGGATTATACAAAAGAAATTATTAAAGTTGCTGAAAAGACAGGAGTTGATAAGCAACTCCATTTCCCGGGAACAATTGATGATCCAACAAAATATTGGTTGTATAAAAACTGTAAGGCTTTTGTTTTCCCTTCTTTAACTGAAGGTTTCGGTCTTCCGGTAGTGGAAGCGATGAGTTTGGGTAAGCCTGTGTTTTTATCAAATTTGACCAGTTTGCCTGAAATAGGTGGAGTTGAAGCATATTACTGGAATAATTTCAGTCCAGAACATATGGTCGAAGTTTTTAAAAAAGGATTAATAAATGTTATCAGTGATCCCACAAAAGCGCAACGATCCATCAATTGGACAAAACAATTTTCGTGGGAAAATGCCGCAAAAGCATATATAGATCTTTATGAGCGGGTATAAGCATATCATTTCTCCTCCTTCCATATCTGTGGTGATCCCCAATTACAATGGAAAACATTTACTCGAAGCTAATTTGCCTTCGGTGTTTTCTGCATTAAAATTTGCACAGATAATTTGCGAAGTAATTGTTGTAGACGATGCTTCAACTGATGATTCAATACTGTTTATTCAACAACATTATCCTGATATTAAATTGCTTGTTAATGAATCGAATAAAGGTTTTTCGCCTACCATTAATAAGGGGATTTTTGCTGCAAAGCATGAATTGATATTGGCTTTAAATTCTGATGTACAACTCACAGAAATTTATTTTATTGATCAATTAAAATATTTTGAAGCCCCAGATACATTTGGTGTAATGGGAAAAATTATTGACCTCAATGGGGCAGAAATTCAAGATGGCGCAAAATATCCAAAAACGGGTTTTAAAGGGATTAAAACAACCATCAACTATATCCCTGTCGCAGAAGGGCAGGAAATGTGGCTTCCTAGCTTTTTTCTTTCAGGTGCCAATGCGTTGATGAACAGAGAGAAATTGTGGCAATTGGGTGGTTTTGATGAGATATACGCACCTTATTATTATGAAGATGCTGATTTGGGGATTCGCGCTTGGCGGGTAGGCTGGAAGTGTTATTTTGAACCTCGATCTATTTGCATGCACGCGATCTCTTCCACTATTGGTAAATTGAAATCGGAAAAAGTGAAAATAATAATAGAGCGCAACCGTATTATTTTAAATCATTTGCATTTAATGGGTACGCAGCTTCGTTTCTTTAAATGCTGGCTTTGGATACGATGTTTCAGTAAACTTATAAAAGGGGATTTTACTATTTATAAAGCAATACTATTGTTTCGGAAAGAGCACCTATTATTGGAGAGATCAAGACAAAATATTTTGCAACTGCAAACAAAAAACAAGCAACATTATACGGTATATGATACGGAACGTTTTATCCTTAAAAAAATAAGATCGATAAAGTATCGTATTTTTTAGTGTATTTTTTCGTTGAAGTAGTATTGGTCATTCTGAACTTGTTTCGGAATCTAATTTAGTTTTCCTCTTCACCCTCAATACTTTTCAAATTTTTCCTTTTCACTTCATCCTGGTTGTAAAAAGGCTTTTCTGATTTTACAATGGTGGTTAATATTTTTTTATATCGATCGCTGTCATTTAAAACACTTATCGCCTCTTTCAAATCTATATCATCTTTTAATGACGCTTCCATACGGCCATTCTGGAAATAATAACGTGATGCGATCTCTTCTTCTAAAAATTGTTTTATTTCAGGTTTGTATTTTATCAGGTCTTCTCCTTTATTGTGCATTATTTTAATTTTCAAGGCATCAATGTCAGCTTTTATGGCATCAAAAGCCTTGTCGTCTTTGGCATCTTCTTTTAATTCATCCAATGATTTTTCGGTCTTCGTCACATAGTCGTAATCTTTTCCAGTGAGAAAAGTCACAAATTCATCATATTCAGTATCCGACAATTTAAATTCTTTTGCAGGAGTAATTGTAGCATGAGCAACACGATATTTTGTTGCATAATTAAATATCAAATTTTTAGTCACCAAGCTGGTAAGAATGCTGCTGTATTTTTGTGTTTCTGTAGAAATATCCGGGGCAATACCTCCACCATCATATACAATGCGGCCATTCCTGGTTTTGAATGCCGATATTAATGAATCCGGAACTTTAGAAACACTTCCATCATCGTTATGATGTGAGTAATCCAAAGCCTGGATACAACGGCCACTTGGGGTATAGTATTTTGCAACAGTAACTTTCAACTGGGCATTATAACTCAAGGGGCGTGTTTGTTGCACCAATCCTTTACCATAGGAGCGTTGGCCAATTACAACAGCTCTATCCAGATCCTGCAATGCGCCTGATACAATTTCAGAAGCCGATGCAGATCCACGGTCAATTAGTATTGTTATTGGGGTTTCTATATCAATAGGAACATTAATGGCTTTATGCATTTTATCCCAATCTTTTACTTTACCGCGTGTACTAACAATATCAGTCCCTTTTTCTTCAAACAGGTTTACAATTTCAACGGCCTCTTTCAACAAACCTCCAGGATTTCCGCGTAGATCAAATACCAATGATTTTAAATCAGGATTCTTTTTCAATTCCACCAATGCATCTTTTACTTCATTTGCAGCATTCTCAGTAAAACCGGTGAGCTTTATGTAACCAATGTTGGCGTTTAGCATGCCAGAATACGAAACACTTTTTATTTTAATTTCTTCACGATTTATTATTTTTTCAATAGGTTTTTTTTCTCCTTCACGTTCAATCAGTATTTTAATAACGCTACTTGGCTGACCTTTTAAAAATTTGCTAATGTCTTCTGTTTTTTTTCCTTTACCATCAGTATCATTAATTTTTAAAATTTTGTCGCCAGCTCTTAAATCAGATTTTTGTGCGGGAAATCCTTCATAGGGTTCAGAAATAACCACATATTCTCCGTCCTGGCGAATAAGTGCACCAATGCCACCATATTGCCCGGTGGTCATGTAACGATAATCTTCGATCTCTGATTCCGGAATATAATTGGTGTAGGGATCCAACGACTCCAACATATCATCTATTCCTTTTTTCATCAAATCCCCGGGATTTGTTTCGTCAACGTAATAAATATTAAGTTCGCGAAACAAGGTTGCAAAAATATCGAGATTTTTAGAAACCTCGAAATAGCTGTCAACAAAGCTATACGAGATTATTGCATAGCCTCCGATAAGAGCTGTGATAAAGAATATTTTAAATTTTTTGATGAATGCCTTCATGAGTTTCAAATTACTTGTTACGAATTACGAATCAGTACAAATTTACGAATGATTTAGTGATTTGTTGAATTGTAGAATTGGAGATTTATTTTAATGATTGGTCCCCTGCAACTCTCTAACTTTTAACTACCCTACTTACGGAACAGGATCATGCCCATGTCCTCCCCACGGGTTGCAGGATAAAATACGTTTTACCGTTAAATAACTCCCTTTAAAGAAGCCATGTTTTTTCAAAGCTTCAATTCCATACTTCGAACAGGAAGGTTCATACCTGCAGGAAGCACCTAGCATGGGCGAAAGAGTGTATTGATATATTTTTATCACTCCAATGAATAAATAGCTGAAAAGAGATGTGTTTCGTTTCAATCCTGAATCAGGCATTAATGTTTTTACTTAAACGTTGTAATATTGAAATTATTTTTTCTTCCATTTCTTTATATTCAATGATTGTTTTTGAAGTGAAAATAAACATTAATA
>JAZKBX010000172.1:0-16605 GCA_040388455.1 Bacteroidota bacterium | reverse complement strand
ATGTTTAAATTAAAAACGAAAGCCATGAAAAAGCAAAAGCAGCAAGAGCCACCAAAAAAGCCCGATACCAAGTACCCAGTCCCACCATTTCCCAAACAAAAGCAAAAGCCGCCTGGCAAGGAAAAACAAATACATCCTTTGGCCAACCACGGTGAAGAAAGTTATGAGGGTTGTGGTAAACTGAAAGATAAAAAAGCCATTATTACTGGTGGCGATTCTGGAATTGGAAAAGCTGTTGCTATTGCCTTTGCCCGAGAAGGGGCCGACGTACTGATCAGTTACCTAAGCGATGTAGAAACACAAGATGCCAAAGACACGGCAAAATATGTAGAAGAGGCTGGCCAAAAAGCTATTCTGGTAAAAGGTGATATTCGCAGTGAAAACCACTGCAAAAAGATCATTGCCAAAGCGGTAAAAGAACTGGGTGGTATCGATATTCTAGTAAACAATGCAGCTTTCCAAATGGGACGAGAAAAGTTGGATGATATTCCATCAACAGAATGGATAAAGACCTTCGAAACCAATATACATGCCATGTTCTATTTAAGTAGGGCAGCAGTACCTTACATGAAAAAAGGCAGCAGCATTATCAATACCACCTCTGTAAATGCCTATTATCCCTCTGCAGAACTCTTACCCTATGCGGCTACAAAAGGTGCCATACAGAATTTTACGGCCAATCTTAGCCAGATCCTACTTGCTCAGGGCAAGGGCATTAGGGTAAATGCAGTGGCACCTGGACCTATCTGGACACCTCTCATTCCATCAACCATGCCAGATTCAGATAGCTTTGGCAAGGACACGCCTATGGGTCGCCCAGGGCAGCCAGTAGAAGTAGCACCTGCTTATGTTTTTCTCGCTTCAGATGAGGCCAGTTATATCTCCGGAGCTACGCTTCCAGTAACAGGTGGCCGTATTACCATTTAATCCAATAATCATGAAAACAACAAAGAAAGTAATATCAGCCAGAGAAACCGTCAATAGCACCAAAGGAAAGGCCAGTTTTGACCAGAATGGAAAGGGGAGTGCTCCTAAGTACGGCCGGGCTGGTGCAGTCCCCAACGAATCTGGACTTGGCATGAACAAGCTGGAACAGCAGAAAAAGAAATCATAACTATTATTATGCCTTCCTCGGTAATCCGGAATATTAATTATGATAAGGTTTCGCATACCCTAAAAATTATTTTTGTATCAGGGATGGAATACCATTACCAAAAGGTGCCCCTCAGATTCTATCAAATGCTGAGGACAGCCAGATCGAAAGGCCGCTATTTTAACCGTTTTATCAGGAACAGATTCGGCTTCGAAAAGATCGCTAACGAATAAAATTAATGACATAGTTGGCAAAAATGATACAAATCAACTTTAGAGATGCATTTTGCTTACTTCTGAGTTATTCCAAGTAAACCTAGCACCGTTTGGAGCTTCACTGAACAGGCTGTCAGGGCTAGATATACGGTATGAAGAAGGAGCTGTAGAAGAACAGCGTGACATAATAAGTTCGATGTTCCCTGAAAATCTTGTATTTGACGGAGTGCAACATCGAACCCCCGGGTCAATTAGGTTGTGCTTCTTTATCTATAACAAACACAAAGAGTTACAGGTAAAAAAAATGGGACAAACAACGAGTTTTCGTGCTTGTCCCATAAGGTGATCCCGCTGGGATTCGAACCCAGGACCACTACATTAAAAGTGTAATGCTCTACCAGCTGAGCTACGGAATCATTCCTCTTATTTAAGGAGGGGCAAATATAGAAATTAAAATGATTACTGACAATTATTTATTAAAAAAACTAAAATGATGTTTTAATTGTTCTTGAAAGAAAGTATCAAAAATTAAAATATGATGAAATATCCAATCTTAGCGTCGTGCTTGCTTATCGTAGCAACCTTATCGCAGAGTTGTGTAAGCAATAAGAAATATGCGCAACTACAGACCACCAATTCTCAACTTCAGCAAAGCAATCAGGAGCTTAATCAACGTTTACAGGCTAGCGAAAGTGATGTTTCGGGCTCCAAAATCAGAATTAAAAGTTTGGAAGAACAAATTGCTTCCGAAAAGGCAAATGTAGCTTCTTTGCAAGCAGCTTTAAATAAATGTTTAAGCTCTAGTAACCAGGGTAATGTGAATATCTCGAAACTAGTCGACGAAATTAATTCTTCTAATAAATATATTCAGCATCTGGTAAATACTAAAAACAAAAGTGATTCTTTAAATCTCGTGTTAACTAATAATTTAACCCGCTCGTTAAGCCGCGAAGAATTGAGCGATGTAGATGTACAGGTGTTAAAAGGTGTAGTTTATATTTCATTATCTGATAACATGCTCTATAAATCTGGAAGCTACGAAATATCCGATAAGGCAGGAGCTACGTTAAGCAAAATTGCCAAGATTATTAAAGATTATAACGGTTATGATGTGTTAATTGAAGGTAATACCGATAATGTTCCTATTAGCCAACCCAATATCCGTAATAACTGGGACTTAAGTGCTTTAAGGGCCTCGTCTGTGGTGCAGTCTTTGCAAAACAATTATGAGGTCGATCCTAAACGTTTAACAGCTGGTGGTCGTGGAGAGTATAATCCGGTAGCGGGTAACGATTCGGTAATGGGAAAAGCAAAAAACAGAAGAACACAAATTATTATTACCCCTAAACTTGATCAGTTTATGGAATTGATCGGTAAGGCGCCAGACGTATCACCCCAAAATTAATAAGATTTATAAATTTTAACCTAAAAAGCCCTGCAGAGAAATTTGCAGGGCTTTTGCTTTGCTAATTTTGCTTTAGTACATTTAAGATAAGTCCGTGGCCATCTGTACTATTAATTAGGCAAGCATTTAATAAAGAGGGTATTAAAGTAAATGCAGCCCTAAGTAAGCATGTACAAATAGGTATTGTTTCATTAAAGAACCAGCAATACCTGCAGGGCGACAAAATGCGCTAATGGATATTTATTACCCATCTGATAAGCAGCATATTTCGAAAACATTTCCGGTAATCGTGTGGATACATGGCGGGGGCTGGGTTTCGGGCAGTAAGAAACAAGTTGGTAATTATGCGAAAATGGCTATCCCTTGCCTGTAATCCAAACCAATGGCGCATTGATATATCTGTGACACCAAATTTCCCGGCCTCGTTTATATCGGCAGGTAATAACGATCCACTGCTTTCGCAGTCGCACGCTTTTGTTTATCGGCTTAAAAAACTAGGCGTAAACGTAGATACGTTGTTTTTTAAGCAAAATATCGCCCAGAGCTCCCTCACGAGTATCAATTTAATTTAGATACTGATGCTGGGAAATTAGCGCTCGAAAAATCGGTTCACTTTTTAAAAAGTGTAACTAAAAGGTAATTGCTTTTATGTATTTTGCAGCACAAAATAAATTAAACCTGATGAAATACAATTTAAAACTAACGCTGCTTATTCTTTCGTTTTGTACCAATTTTTTACTAGCTAGCGCTCAAGAAAGAGCGGTTAAGGTTACCCCAAAAATCAATAGTAATAGAAGTGTTGATTTTAATTTTCAAAAAACGGACCCTGGTACCTATACTGTAGTTATTAATTTTACAACCCTTAATAACGCAGCTCATTTAGGAACAGAATTTACAGCAAAAGATTATGGGGGCCGCCTTTTTAGTTTAACACCTATAAATAAAAACCAGGGAATTGGCTATGCCTATAGCATTTCTTATATAAGAGGTAAACTGAAACCCAAATACCATGCAAATTTTGTTTATTTACTTCCCTATAAGAAAGAAGTAAAGGTTCGTGTTGCCGAATCGAACTTCTTAGGCGCTACTTATTTTGGAGATACCACCCCGGAAGACTGGAAAGCGTACCGGTTTTATACTTCACAACAAGATACTATTATTGCCATTAGAAAGGGCGTGGTCGTTAGTATTAAAGATTTATACGATACCGGCGACGATGGGAACGTTGCATATACCAGCAAGACTAACGAACTTATAATCGAGCATGAGGATGGAACCCTAGCCACCTATAAGGGTTTTGCAAAAGGAAGTTTTAAAGTAAAAGAAGGGCAAATCGTTTTTCCAAATACCTCTTTGGGCTTAAATAGCAAGTACGATAAAAATGGGAATTTCAATGTTTCGATTATGATTACTTACCTTAAATCGGCCGACCTTGCTAATAGGAGCACGAGCATATCCAAATCGAAAAGCTTTTATGGTTTTGTGACCCCGCACTTTATGACAGGCGAAAATGCAGATCATATTGTAACTTCTCAAAAAGAGTACGTTGCTGTTTCGACGCCAGAAATTATCCAGAAGGAAATGAGTAAAAAGGAGTTAAAAGCATTAACTAATCGCTAATTAATCTTTAATTACTCCTCATTTAACCCTTTCCCTTCGAGTATTTGCTGCATACATTTTTCGACACGAGACTCCCGGGTTTTGGATTGTTTAGGGGTCGAAAAATGCAGTAGGTAAGCTCTTTGCCGGCCAGGTGATAATGCTTCAAAAGCAGCATTTAAAATGGGAATTTCGATTAATTTCTTTTGAAACTCTTCGGCAATATCGAAAGCTGCTGTCTTTTTAAAATTTACTTCCAGACCAGCCTTTTCTACCTCGATGGCTTCATAAATATAGGCTTTTAAAAGGGGCTCCTGATCGTTTATTTGCTCTCTATTATTAAAGCGGATCTGGCGTGCCGACTGTACATTCTTCGTTTGTTGGATAAGCAGACCGTTCGAATCCTTTAACAAAACACCTTTAAAAAATAACAGCGCACAGTATTCTTTAAAAGTATGGATTAAAACGATGTTACTTTGTTGAAGACTATAACAAGGGACACCCCATTTTAATTCTTCGTTAAGCCCACAACCGAGAACAATCCTTCTTAAACATTCCAGTTCTTGATGCCACTTATTGGCTTTATGAAAATAAAAATCAACTTTAGGATTCATGTTGCTTATCTGGTAATTGAAGTAACTATTTTCCTATTGACAGGCCTAAAATACCAGGATACTAGCGTGAGGACGAGTAATAATGTTGGGCCAAAAAGCTCTTTGGCATCGTCGCCAATAATTAAATGTGAAAGGATAGCGCCCGACATGGCAAAGAAAAAGCCTGCGTAAGCCCATTCCTTTAATAAATTAAATTTCGGTACCAGTACTGCGATAACGCCCAATATTTTCCAAATACCTAATAGGGTTAATAAATAGGTGGGGTAGCCCAGGTGCGAAAAATTTTCAACCTCTGCTTCCATTTTAATTAGCTGCACTATTCCGGTCGATGTCATCCCTAAGGCTAACCAGACCGTAGCAATCCAATAAATAATTTTATTTCTCTTTGCCATGTTATTTTAATTTGTTTAAGATTCCTTCTAAGCGGTTATGTGCCATATTTATGCCCTGAGCAAAAGGGAGTTGCAACATTTGGTCTCTCAGTGCGACCGATTTGTAGACAATATGCATGGTAAGTTTACTAGTGTCGTTAGTAAGCTTTTCGAAGGTTAAAAATTCTAACTGAACGGCAAATGGTGTGTTTTCCATTTCAAATGTTCGTGTAATTTTATGGTTAGGGCTAAACTCATGAATTACCCCGTTTGCCCGAAATACAATATTCCCATTTGCATCGCTGGTTTCGAATTGCCAGCCCCCATGCTTTTTATTTTCGAGTTTCAGTACTTTCGTCCCCATCCATTGTTCTACAAGTCCAGGTTCGACATAGGCTCTAAAAAGTAATTCCAATGGTAAATCAAACTCCCGGATAATTAGTAATTCCTGTTTACCGGCTTCCGCATTAATTTTGGTTTTTTGTTCCATTTTAGCTTTTATAGGTTTTCATTAAGGTTTCCAGTTTATTAAACCGGTCGTCCCACATTTTACGGAAGGGCTCGATAAAATCGGCAACTTCTTTCATTTTTTTCGCATTAATATGATAGTAAATTTCCCTACCATTTTGCTCTTGTTCGAGTATTTCGCAAGCGGTAAGTATTTGTAAATGTTTGGAAACAGTTGGCCTTGCCGTATCGAAATTTGCAGCAATTGCACCTGCTGTCATAGATTGAGCAGCGACTAAGACCAATATGGCCCTTCTGGTAGGGTCGGCAATAGCCTGAAATACATCCCGTCTTAAATTCATTATGTAGTTATTTGACTACAAATATAAATGTAGTTATTTAACTACGCAATTCTTTTTCGATTTTTCTAAAGAAATATTTTAATGTTATAAAAGTTTGGAAAACGATTAACAGGGTACTTTAGCTACAAAATTGGTCGTTTTGGAAGGTAATAGAGGGAATAGGACTATTCTTTTTCATAATGGAGACCTATAACCCCCGACGAAAATACCTTGGTTTCCTTAAGTTTTAGTCCAATTTTATCGGAGATATTTTTAAACATAGGTATTCCCGTGCCAATTAGTATCGGATTAATAAATAGCCAATATTCATCGACCAGGTTATGAGGCGCTAGTTCGTGGTAGGTGGAGGGGCTTCCAATCATCAGGATTGTTCCACCTGGTTTTTGTTTAAGTTGTTCAATTTGAGCGACTATATTTCCAGCGATAAACTGCGTATCTGAACGCTGAATATCCTTCATCGAATTCGATGCCACTATTTTTTCAACCTTATTATACCACAAAGAATGTTCAATATCGTGTTTTGAGGCATTTGGCTGATCGCCTGCAGTTGGCCAGTAACTTTCCATCATCTGGTAGGTTGTTCTTCCATATAAAGCTGCATCGGCAGTATCGGTCAACTTACCCACAGTATCGAACATCTCGTCGTTTACACGAATCCAATCCATTTCTCCCTGGGGTCCTGCAACAAACCCGTCAAGGGAAACGTGCATAAGCAATATTATTTTTCTCATAATTGTTTTCGTTTGTGATTTTTATAATGGTAAAGTTATCAATTAAATACTAAGACAGTCTGGGTGCAAAAAGACAATTTGAAGGGTAATTCGAGACAGAAAAAATCAGATTTGTTTTCTCGATGGATTTGGGTGTTCTTGCATTTCTAACAATTAAAGCAACCTATGGATATTTTTGACTAATTAATAATCTCTCCATTATTATTCTTTAATTTTTCACGAAATTTTTGGAGTTCCTTCGGTGTTTGCCTCGCCCAATCTGTTACTTCGCCAACTATTTTTATTGGTGCTTTGGAGCGATAGGAGCGGGTTAGGTTGCCTGGAAATTTTTTGTCTGTAACATTTGGATCATTTTCAAAACCTCCTGTAGGTTCAATCATATAAACCCGTTCAAGTCCTTCGCCTTTTGCTAATGCAGCAGCAAAGCCCGCCCCATTTACCAAGGCTGTAAAATAAATATGATTCATTTTGAATTCAGGTTTATAATTAGAACTACCACCTGCTATTAGTAAATCTCCAACCTGCAAATCTGCTCTCGTGCCATGATAAAAGGGGCCTTTGTCTGAAGGTTTGTCCTTAAACGACATGGCTAGTTCATGGTTCTTTTTTGTGTTTTCAAGATCGCCTAAGTCCTTATAGCATTTGGCAATGTTAAAATATAATGAAGGAAACGCACTCTTAACGGTGTCATTATTTATTTTTAATGCATACTGCAAAGCTGTTTCTAGCCATTTTAGTTGGCCGGAAAGATTTTTTTGATGTCGGGCAACATAATGAGCTGCAATAAATTTTTCAAAACCGTTTGTCGATTCATTAAAAGCTTGAAGAAATATTTTACTTGCTGCTTCAGGTTCGCCTTTTTCTTCCATACCCATACCCAGAAGGCAAAGTTTAATAATATTATTGCTTGGGTTGAAATCCATTTTTTAATTTCCTCATTTATATTATTCTATCGAAGACAATTGTATAACTTCCCGGTTGCCTGTTTTGTTTAATACAACTTTGCCGGCATTCTCTGCTTCTATAAACGATTCTCTTACCACTTTGGCTGTTTGATGGCTTCCGGTATGGCTCCAACCCGGGGGCATGATGATATAAAGTAATGCAGTTTTAAAATTAGGTGCCGAAGCCATATCTCTACCCAAACAAACAAATTCGCCGAAATACACATCCCATAAACTATTAGGATCCATCTTTCTGGTAATTCCATAAGCTATCTGGATATCTTGCCTTTCATTTTGATAGGTCTTGAAAATTCGGTCCCAAACATTTAAGAGGTTGCAAAAATTGGTATCCATATATAGCGGGTTTTTTGCATGATGCACGCGGTGATGGGAGGGGGTAAGTATCATTTTATTTAAGAACCCTAGCCGGCCATCTTTAATAATATTATCTCCAACATGGATAAAAGATCCCCAAAAACCATCAATAAACATAATAAAGAACAGCAAAGCCGGATTAACGCCCAAAAATATACAAATTGAAGTACGAACTACATCTGCGTAAGGTGCTTCCAGAAAGAAATGAGCAAAATTGACGGTAAGATTCATTTGTTGCGGAGCATGATGTGTGGAATGCAAGCACCACAGAATTCTTACTTTATGACCAAAATAATGGTAAACAAAATGCGAAAGCTCCCATACTATGTACCCGTAAATTAACCAGTACCAGGTAAAAGAAGTGGTAAAAATAGCCCATTTTTCGAGTATTCCAATACAGAAAGCAACAGCTGCAATTGATATAAATCTGGAAATTAACCGGTTTAAAATAAATACAAAAAAGGGTATTTTATAGTCGTCTATTTTAAACTTTTTGTAAAAAAGAGCTCTTATAATTTCGAACAACAACAGAAAGGGTATGATAGGCCAGATAACGCTTTGTATACCGCTTAAAGTAGTCAGGGCTTCGTAGTTACCCGACTGTACCATTTTTATAATATCGCCAATACCAAAGAAACCTATTAATTCGTCAAAAACTGTTTGCAGGGTGTCCATATAACTTTTTAAATTACAAAAATTTCCTTATCTATAAATATCTTTTTTTCCAGGTCTGCATCATATAAGTATTTATTGCCCACTGGTCGGCAACCGGAACATTAGTAAAAGGAATAGTAGGCATATAGGTTGGTGGCCCAAATTCGGTTAACATGGTGAGTATTTTACCCTGTCGTTTTTTTATGGCGACTATTTTGTCCCACCAGGCAAAATGAGCTTCGACCGCTGTCTTCCACTCCGGCGCACGTGGATCGCCAACTTGTGGCCCTTCTGCATGGCCAACCCGCGAGTGAACATGGTCTGTTCGTGAAATGGCAAGTTTCACCGTGTCTGCTTGGTCTTCGAGTAAACTTTCGCTTACATTACACCAATGAGAGATATCGAGTGTTAGCCTCAAATCAGGGTTTTCATTTAAGTAGTGCAAAGCGACAGGAGCCGAATAAAGCATACGCGATCTGTGGGTTTCGTGATAAATGGGAACCCCCGTTTCTTTGGCATATTGAACCGTAAAATCGATAAACTTTTTGTTGTCTTCGTAATTAAAAAAATCCTTACCAGTATGTACATTTATATACAGTGGCTTTTGGTACTTATTTTCGGCAGCTTCTTTCAATACCTTTTTAAACGTTGAAAAATGGACTGCTGGGATTGGCTCGTCTCCACGACAAAGAAAACCAACCATTAGCTGATATCGCTTTAGTGCAGCAAATAACTCTTTTTCGATTTCGGCCGACCATAAGATTTCGACACCATCGTACCCATCTTGCTTTGCTTTTTTGCAAAAATCAGTTATACTACCTCGAAAGCCCCAGTAGGGCGCCATAATCTTCAATGCAAAACCTTCGGCCGCACTTTTCGAAATGAAAGCCGGCACTTCGAATGCTTTCATCGAGGTTAAAAATGAAGCGGTTGTTGCAATTACGCTTGCCTCTATAAAATCTCTTCGGTTGTAGCCCATAACGCTTAATGTTTTGAAAATTCAAAATACATGTTTTTATTGAATTTAATATTCTTTTTAAGGGACAATCCGTCCTAATTCGATGTGTAAACGTCTCGTCCTAGAATTACTTGAAAGATTGTTTTAAAAAAACGGGAATAATCACTCGACCATTCCCGCTTTATCACTAATGTTAATGTTTCTTAATACGTTTTTTTCATTTGCTTTTGATGTCTAGTTTCGTTGGAAATAAATCTAAAAACCATGAAGAAAATCGTATTATTTATAATAGCATTTATTGCAATTAATCAAGCATTTGCTCAAATTAATCCTTTTAATGCAAAGGATAGCGTACAAATTACTGGAAAAATAATTGGTTATGATCCCAATCAGGCAGATCATTTCATTACCTTTTCGACTAACGATTTGTTTGGTAAATCAACTAGCCAAGCCATTCAAATTGAAGATAATGGTAGTTTTTGGGTCAAGCTTTATCAATCTTTTGAAGGCGATATGCAGTTGAATTACAAGGATGCTTACATCAATATTTACACCAAGCCAAATCAAGTTTTACAACTGGACATTTACGATTCGAAAGTAAAAAGAGAGACAAATTACGAGGGAGCATTTATTGCTAAAGGGGAATTGGCAAGCATAAACAACCTTATGTTCAAATTCAAAACTAAATTCGATAATAATATTTTCCAAAATAAACCCGATATGGGGGATAAAAAGCAAAGTGATAGTGCTTATGCTGCAAGTATGATAAGAAAACTTAATGAACAGCTGACATTCCTAAATAACTTTATTAAAAGCAATAAGGTTACTGATCAAAAGTTTATCAATTGGCAAGGAAGCCTATTGAAATATGAAGCGGCCAAGGACATTTTATTCTTCCCGTTTGCTGGAAAGTATAACAAGGAAATCACACAAAGACAGTTGCTGCAATTTATTAATACTATACCGATTAATAACGAGAATGCTTATCATAATTCATCGTATTATGGGTTTTTAAGTATTTTGTGTAGCGATCAACAGATTATGATCAACATTAATCCAATATATGATGCATTTAAGATACAAAATGGAAAAAATACCACTGGGATTTGCTTGGATGAGATAGATAAATTTGCTGCAGGCTTAGCCAGGCAATTGATGTATTATAATGTTTTTTTACATAAAGCAGGTTCAGTATCGGATTCAACTCCTTATTCGGCTCGTTTCAATACTTCAATTACCAATCCATTTTTAAAAGAACAGTTATTATCAGGAGATGCACACCGAAATGTAATTTTCAAGAAATTCAATGTCGTTGACCGTTTAAATGCCTTAAATGTTAACTCTGCATTAAAACAAAGGTTAATTTCTTTATTTACACAGTATGAAGGCATAAGTTTATATATCGATTTTTGGGGTGATTGGTGTGGGCCATGTATGAGCGAGTTGCCAAATTATCCAAAGTTAATTACCACTTTGGCAGGGAAGCCCATTAAGTTCTTATTTCTTTCTACCTTCACTACTGAGGAAAGTATGCTGGCCATTAAAGGGAAATTTAAGATCAATGGAGATTTTGTAAACCTAACTAAAGATGAAGTAAGTATCGTAAACAATGTGTTTGAATTTCATAGTTACCCATCCCATTTTATGATAAATGATAAAGGAGAAGCTGTAAACAATACTTGGAAAATGTCATCTTCAAATATCCAACAAAAAGTAAAGGAAATAGAGCAATTTATAGTGAGCAAACAATGAAAGCCAGATTAAGATATCTCATTATCCTCAGCGTTTTAGCAACCCTAGGTGTTTTTGTATTTCAAGTAATTTGGTTAAAAAGCAGCTATCAGCTTAGTAAGGAAAAAATAGCAGCGGATGCGAAAACTGTGTTGGATGAATCGATAGTTGAGCATAAGGAATTAGTGGCTAATCGCGTAAGAAGGTTGCTGAAAAAAGCGATTAATCCAAATGATATTGAAACTCAGGTGCGTTGGAAGACGCCCGATAGTCTTCATGTCTCAATAGGTTATAGAACAAAAAGATACCCCAACGCATCATGGGCAAGTTTTAAAGTTTCAAAAAATGAATTGGGCAAAGTGCAAAATGATCCCTATCCATTACTTCTGAAGCGAATTAATGAAGGAAATCTTGATGTTTTATATGGTGTTTATTCAACGTTTGTTGGAATTGCTCATTACGAGCCGAATAGTTGGGAAGACAAACTTCAGGATAGCCTAATGCGATGTTTCTATTTACATGAAGATACTGCCAGCTTGAATAAAGTTATCAAAAAGCGTTTTGAGAAATTGAAGTATCATTTCATTACGAAGGTATTACATCAAACAGGAATAAATGAAATTTATAATGGAGAATCGGGCATAGATAAAACACTTAGTGCTACTTCTGGAAAAGTGATAGAAATGGTAGTTCCCGAAAAGAGGGGTACAACACTCACTGAGCAACTCGACTCATTAAGCGTATACCTTCAAAAGTTAGGTAAAAATGGAGATCAAGTTTATGTAGCAAAACCTATACTTGATGATATAAATACTATTCTACAAGACAAAGTATCGGTTATCATTCTTGTAATTCATGTAACTCCTTCTATCATTCTTAAGCAAATGCTATTCAGCCTAATTGGCTCGGGTATATTGTTTGCATTGCTTGCTTTTTGCATTAGCTATATGTTTTATACCATTCTTAAACAGAAAAAACTCTCTGAAATCAAAGATGATTTTATCGGCAATGTTTCTCACGAGCTAAAAACCCCAGTAGCAACTACCTTAGCGGCCATCCAAGGCATGCAACATTTCGACGTGCTAAAAGATGAAGAAAAAACAGAACAATATTTAGATATTGCGGCTAAAGAAATGCAGCGTTTGTCGGTAATGATCGATACTATTTTAAACAGTGCTATTTACGAACGCAGTGATTTTGGAATAGATCAAGTAAAATTTAATTTAAAAGAGGTGTTAATGGAGATGATAAATACTCAGGAATTACACGCAAAAAAAGAAGTTAAGATACATTTAAATTACCAAGCAAAAGAAGAGGTTTTTGCAGATAAAACACATCTTTATAACGTTTTTATCAATTTGTTAGATAATGCAATTAAATATGGCCGCGAAAAAGTGCAGATTAAAATCGAATGCTTTGAAAGTATAGCGGGCCTTAAAATCCAGATTAGCGACAATGGAAAAGGAATCCCGATTACTTATCAACAAAATATTTTCGACAAGTTCTTTAGAGTGCCTAGTCCGAACGACCATAGTGTAAAAGGCCACGGATTAGGGCTGAGCTACGTGAAAAATATACTCGAAAAACATAAAGGTAAAATCAAACTCATTAAGTCTAACGATAATGGATCTACCTTCGAAATTAATTTACCACAATGAAGAAAGTGTCTAGCGTACTCCTCGTAGAAGACGAGCAAGCATTGGGCTTAATCATTAAAAACAGCTTAGAAACTAGGGGTTTTGAAGTTATCTATATTGCTGATGGGAAGTTAGCCTATGATGCCTATATTTTGGAACAGCCCGACCTTCTAGTACTCGATGTAATGTTGCCTACAATTAATGGATTTACGATTGCCGAGAAAATTAGGCTCGAGAATAAGCATACACCTATTTTATTTCTAACGGCTAGAACAATGCCTCAAGACGTATTAAATGGCTATATGGCAGGAGGAAATGATTACCTCAAAAAACCATTTGATATGGAAGAGCTTATTATTCGAATAAAAGTACTACTCAACCACAACCGATTGTTGGAAAATGAGCAAAGCGATGGAAATTCAGGAATGGTCGATATTGGAAAATATAATTTCAATATGATGAGAGAAGTTTTGGTATACCAAGGAATAATAAAGCAATTAACAGGCAGGGAAAGTGAAGTTCTGAAAACGCTTTACCAGAATAGAAATAGAGTGTTGGCGAGAAAAGAATTTTTACTTCAGGTTTGGGGAGATGATGATTTTTTTAGTTCAAGAAGCTTAGACGTTTTTATCACTAAACTTAGACGATATCTTAAATATGACCCAGCAGTTCAAATCATTAACCATAGAGGCTTTGGTTATAAATTAATCTGTTAGGGTTTTTATGTCGTTAATTAATGATCTCCTATGCTATTTTTTCTAATAGTGTAATTATGAATATGTTTGCGATTGAAGTTAACCTTAAGGTGCTAATTTGACACCTTAAGATTTAAAATACTTATTTTAAAGATCATCACGTTTAAATTCAATTCGTTTTCTTGGAAGATTGGGATGCTCCTGTTTTTCAAGTAGTTCATCAAGATAATGAAATACGATCTCCATGTTCTTATCCTGATTGTCTAACTTGTTTTTATCTTTTCAATCTCTAAACGGATTTCCGTGTTATCCACAAACATTTGACGGATTCTGGTAAATATTCGCATTACCTGGGGCACTTGTCAACTATCTTGAAAAAGAAAACATAATACGGCTTGAAAAAGAAAAGAGCATGGGGCTGGAAAAATGGTTCAATGGCACAGGCAGCCAAATCAGGAGACAGGAGGTTCGCATGAAAAATTTGGAGAAACTGGTGCAAAAGAAAAACTGAAGGAATTTGCCATAAAGCTGTCAAACGTATCCCGTCATGCTAAAAACAGTATAGCTATTGATTTGGGAAAGCTCATCGCTGACGGGCAATTTGAAAGTATAGGGCAAATGACTGGTTCCACCGTTAAATCGAGTGTAGATCTGCTTACTGCACTTATGGATCCTGTGTATGTGGCATCTGAATTAAATCCAATAGAAGAAGCTGAAAAATGTAGACGGAAAAAGAAAAAAAGCCTTGATCAAAGTCAAGGGTTAGGCAGGTAAAATAAGTATTGTTTAAAGAACAACGTTTAACAAAGAAATAATAATATTAAACTGTAATCCAGTACATCAATATTGAGTGTAAGACAATATACCAAAATACGTAAAGTTAAAATAGTTTCGCATATTTGATAGTTAGCGGTCATTATAGTGACCGCGGAAAAAACAGCACATAAAAATGATTAATAAATTATTTAAAAAAATCAAATAATGGGAAAAAGCAACTTAATAGAGATGAATAATGTTGGTATTGTTGTTGAAAATCTCGACAATGCAATTTCTTTTTTTTCGGAAATAGGGCTAACAGTTGAAGGAAGAAGTATGGTTGAAGGCAAATGGGCAGGTCAAGTAACAGGTCTTGGAGATCAATCAGTGGAAGTTGTTATGATGGTTACACCAGATGGACATAGTCGTTTAGAAATTTCAAAATTTCTTGCACCAACAACTATTTCAGACCACAGAAATGCACCTGTCAATTCACTTGGTTACTTACGCATTATGTTCAGAGTGGATAACATTGAAGAGTTAATTCCTCGACTTTTAGAAAAAGGTGCTGAACTTGTAGGAGAAGTTGTCAATTATGAAAATGTATATAAGCTCTGTTACATTCGTGGGACAGAGGGATTGCTAATAGGATTGGCTGAACAAATTGGTAGCGAAACCGCAAAAGACGTTTCGAAAAAAAATAAGTGAAAGCCATAAAAGCAGTATATGGTAATACTTGAAACATTATGGAAATTAGCATAATCATTTCCTAAGACAACAAAAGAATCACACTTTGCAATTTCAAACCATCCACTGCACGAATCAAGGGCGAAGCTTTGGGAACTCTATCAGGGCTGGATGCATCTTGCATCGGAATCCCCAGACGGCGAAGAACTGAAGGGCATGCTGTTTTTTTATAACCGCCTCATAGAAATGCTGAACCTTTGTTATGTGTTTACACAAAAGAATAAAGAAGTTTAAGGTCGGTTGGTAATTACCACTCAATTTTTTGTTGCACAAGTTTCTGAACAATCCATTTCCGCCAAGGCCAAGCCCTTCGGGTTTCCTCGTTAATTGGTGAAGGTAGATTTATAAGTAAAAATTTATAGTGCTTTCGTGTCTGGTCTTAACTTGATGTTCCATTTTGGAACATCAAGTTTCAAGGTGCCAATTTGGCACCTTGAAACTTAACACCATCGTTTACAGGTCATCGGGTTTATAACCAATACGTTTTCTTGGAGGATTTGGGCGTCCCTGCTTTTCAAGTAGTTCATCAAGATACTTGAATACGATTTCCATATTTTTATCCTGATTGTCCAGCTTGTTCTTAATTTTTTCGATTTCTAGCTTGATATCAGTATTGTCCGAAAGTATTTGGCGTATACGTGTAAATATACGGATGATCTGAATGTTTACTTTTATTGCTCTTTTGCTGTTCAATACACTAGATAGCATCGCTACACCTTGCTCCGTAAAGACCATTGGAGAATATTTTATATTACTTCCTTGTTTCAAGGTGCCATTTTGGTTCCTTGAAATGTTATATTCCTCTGGGGTTAGCTCAAACATAAAATCTTCTGGAAAACGATCGATGTTTCGTTTAACTTGCCTTTTAAGCTGTTTAGTTTCCACTTCATAAAGTGCAGCCAAATCAAAATCCAGCATTACCTTATGCCCACGTACATAATAAATCTGGTTCATTATAATTTCGTCAGGGACTAAAAGCCCATTAGTTTCTCCACTCATATCCTTTAATTTTTTGTAAATAATAAGCTCAATATTCTTGTGGATGACTGGCTTAAATTTAGGTTCAATATTAAATAATTGCTAATTTCTTTTTCAACAATGCCATGTCAGTGTAAAGGAAAACAATAACGGATCAAGTAAAAATTGGGGGAGACCTAGTTACGTTTTCTTTTTCGTTCTCTGCCACCAAGGCACTTTCTTTTTTCCGCAAAAAGAAACAAAAACTCCCGGCTGCTTATTTTTCTATTAAAGGCAGTGTTTAGGCTCATTTC
>JAZKBX010000171.1:0-11229 GCA_040388455.1 Bacteroidota bacterium | reverse complement strand
AAAAAAGAAAGGGGCGGGCTTTACACTTCAATCTTTTCTAAACAGAAAAGGATTTACGTTACAATCCCTAACGCGCATCTGCAATGAAAGGGGATTGTTACCATTTATCAGGCTTTAACCAAAATTAACAATCTAACTCAGGTTTATAGACTCTGAAAACTATTATTCATTCAATATATTAATTGTTGTACTTGCATACAAGGCAGCTGTTTCGGTGCGTAAACGACTACTTCCTAAACTGATCTCTTTAAAGCCATTGGCAAGTGCCAATTTAACCTCATCCATAGAAAAATCACCTTCCGGGCCGATAAGTATCAAAACATCATCCCCTTGTTGGTATAGACTTTTTAAATGTGGTTTAGTTTCTCCCTGGTAACAATGGGCGATGAATTTTTGTCCGGTAAAATCTTTGGCAGAAGCAATGAATTTTTTATAATCAATCACTTCACTTATTTTTGGCAAATAAGCTTTAAGGCTTTGTTTGATGGCAGCAATAGCAACTTTGTTCAGGCGCTCTGTTTTTACAATAGTACGTTCGCTGTTTTGACAGTTAATAATTGAAATTTCATTAATTCCAATCTCTATCGCCTTTTCAGTGAACCATTCCAAACGATCCATATTTTTGGTGGGTGCAATAGCAATGTGCAGATTGAATTTACTTTTTTCAAATTCTGATTTGGTTTGAGTAATTTTAACTGTACAACGCTTGGGATTGTCATCGCTGATCTCGGCTTCGTACCAACCTCCATTGCCATCAATTAATATTATTTTGGCGCCAATCGTTAATCGCAAGACGCGGATAGCGTGTTTGCTCTCCTCTTCGTTTAAAGTATAAACCTCACCCCTTAATCCCCTCTCCAATTGAAGAGGGGGCTGGGGGTGAGGTAGAAGTATATCGGGTGTGTAAAATAAATGCATATTAATTTCCAAGGCCCCTTATTATTTTCATAACAACCTATTGGCAGGGTAAAAAAAATATTTATTTTTAGAATAAAACCCTCTCCCGAAAGGGAGAGGGTGATTAGAAGAGAATTAATTACTTAACGCCTATTGCCTTTTCTTCGGGCTTAGGATTAAGCTGAGCAGTTACTTTAGGAGCAGCAGACATGATCTCATCGTTTGCAGCACTTGCATATTGTTCAAAGTTTTTGATAAAGGATGAAGCTAATTTGTTTGCAGTAGCATCAAAAGCTTCTTTATTTTTCCAGGTATTACGAGGATTTAAAATTTCAGCAGGTACATTAGGACATTCTGTTGGTACATTTAAACCAAAAACAGGCAATGTTTCGTACTTAATGTTTTCTAATTCCCCTGTAAGTGCAGCGGTGATCATTGCCCTTGTATATGACAATTTCATACGACTTCCTACCCCGAAAGCACCACCTGACCAGCCGGTATTAACTAACCAAACGGTTACTTTATTTTCTTTTAATTTTTTACCTAAAAGCTCAGCATATTTTGTTGGATGTAAAGGTAAAAACACTTTTCCAAAGCAAGCAGAGAAGGTTAATTGAGGCTCAGTAATTCCCATTTCTGTTCCGGCAACTTTTGCTGTATAACCTGAAATGAAATGATACATCGCCTGCTCAGTTGTTAATTTTGAAATAGGAGGCAATACACCGTATGCATCACATGTTAAAAAGAAAATGTTTTTAGGAATGTTTCCAACTGAGGGTTCCACAGCATTGTCGATATAATGAATCGGATACCCTACTCTTGTGTTTTCTGTTTTAGAAATATTGCTAAAATCAACTGTAGAGGTATTTTCATAGAATTCTACATTTTCTAATAAAGCACCAAATTTAACGGCACTAAAAATTTGCGGTTCCTTTTCCTTAGTTAAATCAACACATTTAGCGTAGCAACCACCTTCAAAGTTAAACACACCTTTATCGCTCCAGCCATGCTCATCATCACCTATCAATCCACGGTTAGGATCAGCAGAAAGTGTGGTTTTACCTGTACCTGATAATCCGAAGAAAATGGCAGTATCACCTTCTTTACCAATATTTGCAGAGCAGTGCATTGATAATACCCCTTTTTCGTGAGGCAAAATATAATTTAATAAAGAGAAAATTCCTTTTTTGATCTCACCTGTATAGCCTGATCCACCAATTAAAATAATTTTTTTGGTCATATCCAAAATGGTGAAATTATGTTGACGTGTACCGTCAACTGCGGGTGTAGCCATAAAACCAGGAGCAACAATAATGGTCCATTCAGGAATAAAATTCATTATTTCATCATGCGTTGGGCGCAAAAATAAATTGTTTGCAAATAAATTTGACCATGGATTTTCAGTTACCACCCTAATGTTTAAACGATATTTAGGATCTGCACAAGCATAAGAATCACGAACATATATTTCTTTCCCTGATAGGTAGGCACACATGCGGTTGTAAAGTATATCAAATTTAGCTGCGTCAAATTTAAAATTTACATCCCCCCACCAAATTGAATCTTTGGTTTTTTCATCAAGCACGATAAATTTATCTTTTGGTGAACGTCCTGTAAATTCACCTGTATCAACTGCAATAGCACCTGTATCTGTTAATACTCCTTCACCTCGTACGAGAGTTTCTTCAACAAGTTCAGCGGCATTTAAGTTCCAATAAGCAGCTGATACGTATTTTAAGCCTAAATCTGCTACGCTTGCATTTTTGGCTTTTATTCCAAATTCATTCATTATAATTCTGTTTTTGGTTAAAATTCTGTAATTAAAGTGTAAAATTACTAAATTTTGATCCAAAAAGCTCCTAAAATTTTAATAATTAAATAACAATTTTAACAAAAATGTTGATATCTTTTAAGGTGCATTTTAACAAAAAATTTTATATTTTTGTTAAATAATCCATTGAGATTAGTTTAAATCCATTTTAAATCCAACATTATGAAAAAAATAGCTACTATTTTATTTCTAAGTTCCTCTCTTATGTCATTCGCTCAAGCACCAATAATAGAAGCAACCTATTTGCCAGTAAGGGGAACTTCCATAAATGAAGTTTGGGACGTAACCTCTACTAATCTTACGGTTCCCGATAGCGGGATAAATAAAGTTTGGGATTATTCCAATCAATTTCTTAATAGTAGTAACACTTATAATATTAAAACCTTTCATCCTGATTCTACTGTGAATGGTCATTGTTTTAGTCAGTATTTCCCCACAGCCACACATGCTTCTTACTTAAGATCTCCTTTAAGTAATTTAACAGATTCACTATACTCCTATTATATAATTGATGCAGAAGGGCTTCACATGCTAGGTGGATTTAATATAAAGGCACAAACACCTAACAATGTTGGACATGATACAACTGCAATAATAAATCCAAGTGAGTTGATGACCCCGGCATTAATCACTTATAATATGGAAAGAAATGACACATCAAAATATATTACTTATGGAAAATATAATAATATACCTATTAAGATAAAGGGAACAAAGCATAAAAAGATGAGAGGTATTGGGTATGGAATATTAAAAATGCCTAATGGTACTATTTTCAATAATGTTTTACTTGCAAGCCAAATCATACATACAGTTGATAGTGTTTTTGCGGCTGGTTCCAACACATTTATGACTGTACTTGTTTCTGATTACATTGATTATTCTTTTCTTAGAAATAATACTTTTGGATCGTCCTATCTTATGTATCTGAATGCAAATAGTGGTAACACCCTCATTAATTATGGCTGGTATACACTGCCTGTTGATTTTGGTTCTATTTCTGGAACTGTTTATGAATCTACAGGAAGCACCACCCCTACTACTAATGGTGAAGCACTTCTTTACAGGGAAAATTCAAATTTTTCAAAAAATGATATTTTAGATCGGTCTATATTGGATGGATCAGGTAATTACCAGTTTGACAGTATTCCTTATGGTGAATACAGAGTTGCAATACGTGCTGATTCTGCATCTCATCCTAATGTTTTTACCACTTATTATGGTGATACTTCCAACTGGCTTGATGCAACTCCAATCATAACAACAACTAATTCAACAGGAAATGATATATACTTACAATACCATCCTGCGCCAGATCCTAATGGAGGAGAAATTCAGGGGCATATAGGTTTAGATCTTGATATTCGGATTAATGATCCAATTCCCGGGGTAGATATTATTGTAAAAAAGAATCCCGGAGGGATTGCAGTTCAGGAAGTAACAACTGATGCAAATGGAGATTTTAGTTTACAGGAATTACCACCTTTGGTTGCTCCTTTTACTAATTATGATTTGTTTGTGGATATTCCCGGATTACATATGTCTGGCACCTATGACATTATCGTTATTAGTGGCACAGTTGTAAACTCGCTTGATTTTACGGTTGGAACTGATTCTATCCATCCTAATTCTGAATTTGTTGGAATCAAAGAACATTATAAGAATGATAATTTATTAGGAGCATATCCTAATCCATATTCTTCCAATACAGTAATAAAAGTTAATCTCTCTGAAAAGAGTGACGTTCTTTTAGAGGTTTACAGTTTACTTGGTGAGAAAATAAAGATCTTAGATAATACCCAAAAGCCAGCTGGTTTACATTATTATAATTTTAATGCGAAAAGTTTAAATTTCCCAGCAGGTGTATACATAGTAAAGCTTAGTGCCGGAAGTAAAACAAGCGTTTTAAAAATAATAGAACAATAATAAGATCAGTTTGTGTTATAAAAAAAGGGGCTTATTGCCCCTTTTTTTATTGTTTATAAATAAATTGTTGCATAAATAATTTTATTACTTTAGCTGTCCTACCTGTTGGATCAAAAATCGAAAAGAGAACTTTTCCTTCCTACCAGAAAGTAGGATTAATAAAAACAGATTTTGCTCTCCTGCACACCCAGGATTCGGAACGACATCGTATTTAATCATAAACAAATGGCGTCACCAGATCTCTATTGTATCGCCTGGAGCCGTTAACAAATAAAGGCTTTTAAAGATTATTATTTATGCCAAAATTTTTATACCGTACACTTTTAATTATTTTACTTTCTTCTTTTTTTAAAAAAGCAGAAGGACAGACCTATAACTTCTCTAATTATACTGTTGAAACCGGTTTATCACAACCTCAAATACTTGCTGTTTTTCAGGATGATAATGGCGTTATGTGGTTCGGCACCAATGGTGGTGGCATTACAAAATATGATGGAAAATCCTATGAATACATTACGGACAAAGATGGTTTAGCTGATAATCTAATCTATTGTATTACGAAAGATAAGCAAGGAAGGATATTGATTGGAACAAATAATGGTTTGTCGGTTTACGATCCCTTCACTTCACTTGGAACAGATTCAACGCATTTCAAGAATTACACCACTAAAAATGGTTTGAGCAACAATAGAATATACACAATTTTTATTGATAAAAATGGAAAAATTTTATTGGGAACCGGAAAAGGTATTTCTGTTTTCCAAGATTCTATTTGTTCCGTTTTTAATATTGACGAAACATTAAATAATGCCCTTATTTTTAATATGTCTGAGGACAGCAAACAAAATTTATGGCTCAGTACATTAGGAAATGGGGCTTTTAAATATGATGGCAAGACTTTAAAAAACTATACGAGTAAAGATGGTTTCAAAAACAATTTTGTGTATTCTGTTTTAGAATTTGATACTGATAGATACTGGTTCCTTACAAATGAAGGTTTATATGAATTAAATGGTACCGAAATTAAACAAGTTTACCCGGCTAATTTGGCAAGTACTACTACTTATTACAGTTATTTAAAAGATAAGGAAAACAATATATGGATTGCATGTAAAAATGGGCTTTTGAAATTTAATGGGAAAGATTTCAAACTTTTCACCCAGAAAAATGGTTTAGTGAATGATAATATCTGGAAGATATTTCAAGACAAGGAAAAAAACTTGTGGTTTTCTTCAAAAGAAAATGGAATATCAAAATTGGCTTCCGAGCGATTTTTCATGTATACAATTAAAGATGGATTGATATTTAATGAAATTAACAAAATATATCAGAGTAAAGATGGTAAATATTGGATCGGGTCGCGTAAAGGATTCAGCATGTATGATGGAAATACATTTACCAACTATAATCAGAAAGATCGAAAAGGAAATGACGAAATAACATCAATAATTGAAGATGGAAAAGGTAATTATTTGATAGGTACCAGTTTTGGTGTCCTTAAATATAATGGAAAAAAATTTGTGCGAATAGAAAGTTCAGACAATGAAAATTTAAACTATTGTTATGATGTTTTTATTGATAGTAAAGGCGAGACATGGGTGGGCACAAAAGGCGGAGTTGCTAAAATTAAAGATGGAAGGATCAAGGAATTTAATACCATAGGTGTTTCTAAAAAATTTGTCTTCAAGATTTATGAAGATAAAGACGGACATTTTTGGTTTGCTACGGATGAAGGATTATATAAATATGATGGATCAATTGTAAGACATTTTACAGAAAAAGATGGTTTTACCAGTAAACGCGTTGTTAATATAGTTGGTGATGCGAATGGAAATTTATGGCTTGCTACCAGTTCGGGAATATTCAAGTACACCAATGGAAAGTTTTCTGGAATAACAGAAAAAGAAGGGCTAGCTTCAAATATAATCCAATCTATCGCCATTGATAAAAAAGGAATTGTTTGGGCAGGCTTGACAAAGGGGGTGGATAAAATACTTGTCAAAGATGACGGAACATACGAAATAAACCATTATGGGGTCGAAGATGGTTTTATGGGAGAGGAGTGCATAATAAATTCCATTTTTATTGATCAGCAAGAAAAAATTTGGTTGGGTGCTCAAAAAGGATTAATGATTTATCAACCTCAATTTGATAAAAAAAACACTTTTGAACCCATTACCCGTCTGAAAAGTATTAATTTGTTTTCTCAAAAAACAGATTGGAAATTATTTGCTGATTCCCTGGATCAGAATAACCTTCCTATCAATCTGGAATTGCCTCACGACAAAAATTATTTAACTTTTAATTTTATTGGAGTAAGTTTAACTACTCCGGGAAAAGTTAAATACCGTTTTATGTTAAAGGGACTCGATAAAGATTGGCTGCCTGAAACCTCAGAAACTGAAGCACCTTATTCTAATATTCCTCCCGGAGAATATGAATTTTTAGTTATAGCAAATAATGGTGAAGGTGTATGGAATAAATCACCCATCTCTTATAAATTCATCATCCATCCCCCATTTTGGCAAACCTGGTGGTTTTATTCAATTATTGGGGGCATCGTATTGATCTTTATCTATTCTTATGTAGAAATAAAATCAGCTAACAATAAAATTTTAAAACAAAACAAAATAATAGCCGATAAAAATGTTGACTTAAAACAAGCGTATGGAGTAATTGCTGACAAAAACAAAAGCATTACCGACAGTATCAATTATGCTAAACGTATCCAGCAAAGTTTTTTAAGTTCAGAAGCTACACTTAATAAAACGTTGAAAAATTATTTCATCCTTTACAAGCCGAGAGATATAGTTAGTGGCGATTTTTATTGGGCATTTGATCTACCCGACAGGGTAATAATTGCATGTGCAGATAGCACAGGGCATGGAATTCCAGGAGCATTTATGAGTTTAATAGGAATAAGCTTGCTAAACGAAATTTCACATTCAAAAAACATTGTTGAACCAGCTAAAATTTTAGATGAATTAAGACGAATTATTATTTGTGCTCTTAATCCTGAACAAGTTGATTCAGGTGGTAAAGATGGTATGGATATCAGTTTAATTTCTATATTTAAAAATCCGAATTCTGATGATGTGAAAATTCATTTTTCAGGGGCTAATAATGCAATTTATATAATTTCAGGCGAGAATGACATGACGAATTTCATGGAATTTAAAAGCGATAAACAACCTGTAGGATTTTATTCCAATATGAAACCTTTTACGCATCAGGAAATTATTGTAAAAAAGGGTGATATCATTTATATGGGCACCGATGGTTTTGCTGACCAGTTTGGTGGTATAAAAGGTAAAAAATTTATGAGCAAACAGCTTAAGAAAAAATTAACTTCCATTCATAGCCTTCCGTTAAAAGAGCAGGAAAATATATTAGAAAGCGCATTCCAGGACTGGAAAGGAGATCTGGAGCAAGTGGATGATGTTACTGTTATGGGAATTCGTATTTAGCACATAGGCTATTGACAGTTTAAGTATTGGCAGAACATAGTTCAAACAATGTAGCTACAATCATTTGCATACGCATACACATTTGGTAGTATTAATGCTCATGTCTTTGACCCGCTCCACTTTTCAGGATAAATTCACTGCTTATCAGGTATGCCCCTGATGTTACAATGATTTCCCCTTCTTTTATTCCCGACAGCATTTCTATCAGATATTTATTTTCAGTGCCAGTTTCTACCATCCTTTGTTCAAAGGTGGTTTCATCTGTTTTAATCCAAACTGTTTTCATTTTCTCAAGCAGAACGGCCGACTTCGGTACTGCTAAAACTGGTTGCGAAACTTTTTTAGGATTTACATACACCATCATTCCGGGGATTAGTCTATTTTTTGTATTGTTAACTTTTAAACGAAGCAATTGTATTTTACGACCTTCTTCCACACTTGGGTTATTGAACACAAGACGACCGTTGTAGATTTCGCCCGGAGATGTTGCTGAATAAATATGAAATGAATTATTTTCAGTTATTTTTTCGTTAGAATAAACCTGTGCCTCTACCCAAACCTGTTTAAGTCCTGCTAATTGAATGAGTGAATTACCTTCGCTGACATACATTCCTTCTTTAATGAATACTTCAGTAACATATCCTTCTGACTGAGAATAGAAAGTTATTTGAGATGATGCCATTTCGTTTTTATTCAATTCTGAAATTTGGTTTTCAGTTAGCCCCCAAAGCAAGAGTTTATTTTTGGATGCGATGAGCATATTATCAAAAAGGCTATTGACCCTTTTTCCTTGTTTCTCTTTTTCTGATAAGGCAAGAAATTCTTTTTCCTCGGCCAAGAGTTCTTCACTATAAATGGAATAAACGGGATTGCCTTTCCTGAGATATTCTCCGGATGTTTTGATATAGAGTTTATCAATTCTGCCTTTTACCCTGCTGCTGATGGTTGTAACCTGTTCTTCATCAATGGAAACAGTTCCCAGAATAGTTGAGGCAGGAAGAATTGTCTTGAATTTTACTGTGTCGGTTTCAATTCCCGCTAAGAGTTGCTGCCGGTTATCAAGGGTAATGAAATTGCCTTTGTGTCCTTCATGCGATTTTTCTTTTTTCTCCACTTTTATCAAAGACATATTACAAACAGGACATGCACCAGGCGCATTGCTCCTAACAGTTGGGTGCATCGGGCAGGTATAGTAAGCATTGCCTTCATGGTCTGAATGATTTTTATCTCCGTTCTTGCAACTCTCCATTATAAGAGAAGCGGCAATAAACAAGAAAATTATTTTTTGCTTCATATTAGTTATCACTTAAAAATGTTTCACTATCTGTTAAATATCCTGCATGTTCCGCTACCTCCTGATTTTCTGAAAGTCCACTGATAATAGTCATCATGCTGTTAGTTACCGAACTCGTTGTAACTTTTCTTAATTGAAAAATGCCAGTTCCTTTTTTCGTTGTTCCGATTTTCACCCACACAAAAGAATTTAAGCCTGTGCGATAAACGGCAGATGCCGGAATTTGAAAACTGCCTTTTGTTTCAAGGGGGATGGTAGCTGTTATGAATGAGTTTATTTTTAATTCGTTTTTTGCATTTAGTAAGTCTATTCTCAGTCTGAGAAACTGTTGATTTTTGTCTTCAAAGGTTTGCTCTATCAATGCTATTTTCCCGTTTAACAGTTTATCGGGAAAAAGTTCTGACATGATTTTCACCTGGCTGTTAGCTTGTATTGCAGATTGAAATTCGGAAGAAAAGGAAACTATCGCCCAAACATTTTGCAAGTCGTTTACACTGAAAAGCGTTTCACCTTTATTCACGTATATTCCTTCACGAATTTGGGAATTGGATGAACCAAAATTTTTATCTGAATTATTTTTTTCATTCATACCCATGCTGTTCATTGATGTTTGTTGTGAAACATCAACACCTGCATTGCTTTTTGTTTCGGTATCGAAAATAATATACCCCTCAGCCGGACTGTAAATAGAAATGGTTTGAGTGAATGTTCCGTTTTTTTCTAACAGTGAAATCTGATTATCGGTAATGCCCAGCAATTCTAATTTCTTTCTTGATTGTTTTAATAGTACTGTTTCTCCTTCAGATTTCAAAAGGAATAAATGCTCGGCCTGAGAAGTGTTTAATTCAGCACTATATAGTTCCATGATTTTTTCACCTTTTTTTACAAATTGCAAATCGTATTTCACAAAAAGTTTTTCAACCCTTCCGCCAAACCGTGCGGAAACATTTTGGTGTCTGGTTCTGTCAAAGTCGATGTATCCTTGCGCTTCTAGCGTTTTAACTTCATTATTTGTTTGCAATTTTACGGTAGATTGGCGCGACAAAACTTGTTTGTTTGGGGAAATGATCTGCTCCACTGCTTCATTCACTTTTAGCTCAAGTTTCATTTTGCATTTCGGGCAATTACCGGGTTCGTTACTTTCCACTTCCGGGTGCATAGGACAAGTATAAACAATCGATTCATGTTGTTCGTGGCCTTCTGAATGTTGCTGTTTGTTTTCAGCATTGTTACAAGCCGAAAAAAACAACGGCAGAAGAAGCAATAGAATCCTATTTAATCTCTTTTTCATATTCATATTCGGCCTCCAATTTTAAGATGTTAAACAACTTGTCGTACATTTCCATTTTCTTCATCAGCACCATTTCCCAAGCATCGAGCAGTACAAAAAAATCTCCGGTGTTTTGTTTGTAAGCAAGTAAATTTGCTTGAAGGTTGCTTTCAAATGCCGGAATAATTTCTTTTAGATAATTTTCATATTGTCCGTTTTCATAGTTTAGCATTGTATATTTTTCGGATAACATTCTATTTGACATTAGTGTCATGGTTTGTTTTTCAAGTTCCATTGACTGAATTTGAAAACCAATCGATTTTGTTTCTGAGCTATACATTTTTGATGACCAGGGCGCTATAGGAATTGTCATCATCCCCATCACAGACCATTGGTTGGGCATACCAAACATTTGCATGTGCTCTGCCCGCATTCCAAAGTCGGGTCTATTTCCAATTTTCATTACTTGTTGTTCTAACTTCATGGATTGAATGTATTTTGACATCGCGACAATGTCGCTTCGTTTCGAAATAGTACTGGTGTC
>JAZKBX010000170.1:0-5730 GCA_040388455.1 Bacteroidota bacterium | reverse complement strand
CTGCAAAACCATATTTATTTTCTTTTACCACCATTATTGCATCTTCAGCAAACTCCCCGAGCAGATCATATTCACATGGCAATAGGTAGTTGCCCTCCTTATTTATGATACCGAATTTTTTAGCTGATTTCACTTTCGCCAGGCCCTTGTTGAATTTTTCAACCCAATCGAATTTACATGGGATCACGATCTTTCCGAAACTATTTATAAAACCACTTTGTCCGTCAATTTCAACCATGGCCAGCTCTTCACTAAAATCACCTGCTTTGGTATAAATAATCGGGATCACCACTTTACCGGTTTCATCAATGTAACCGTATTTCTCTTGTTTAGCAACAACAGCAAGACCTTCGGAGAACTCAAAAATCTCATCGTATTCAAAAGGGGCGATCAACTTACCATTTTTATTGATAATTCCATATTTACTGCTTTGCTGAACGATAGAAAGTCCATGTTTAAAGGCTTCCACCTGCTCATAAATAAAAGGGACCATTAACTTGCCTGCTTTATTGATAAAGCCCGATTTGCCGTTCAAACCACATTCTGCAAAACCTTCCGAAAAATTTTCAACCCATTCATAAGTGCATGGTATAACTATGTTCCCAATGCTATCAGCAAAGCCCCATCTATTCTTTTCACGAACACTGTATAATGTTTTTTGAGATAATTGAATCTCTTGATTTACATTTTCAGAAAACGGATAGTCAGGGAATTCAAGTCTGAAATCAACAAGAGATTCGGTTTTATAATCAGCTGTGTAAATGGTATATATATTGCGCCATGCAGCCTCTACATTATGATTTTGAGGATGCTTTTTTACAAAAGCATGATACTCCTTAATAGTACCGTTGATGGTAGATAATGAATAGATCGAATTTTCAACTTTATTTAGAAAGGGTGTTTTAGGCTGTTTTAATAAATATTGTTCGAATTCTTCAAGGGTATTATTTTTTGTAGAAGTTTGAAAAAGTGTAAATGCGTATCTCTCTTTTGCTACGGGAACTTCCTTTGCCAAAGGATATTTTTCAATGAACAGAAGGTATTCCTGGTAGGTATCCTTCTTTTTTGTTTCTTTAAAAGCAAGTGAATTCCGCAGATCAATTGCTTCATTATATTGTGGAGAATTTTCGTAACGCGCAATAAATTTATTCAGTTCAGTAATACTGTTGTTGCGTTTATAAACGTCAAAGGCTTTACTATAAATCTCATTTTTTAATGAATCGATCGTTTTCTGAGATACATTATATTTCAAATAAACAATTTTACCTTTTGGCGTTTGGGTCTGAAAAGTACTGTCAGATCTCAGAATGTATTTATAGGCAGAATCAATTTGTGAAAAAGGATTATCATTCCGTAAATAAATTACACTTAATCCAAAAGAAGCCGCAGAAGCTTCTTTTTTCATCGATTTTTCAAACAACCGTTTGGCTTCAAAATAATTATAATCTTTTAGTGCTGAAAAGGCTTTGGAAATGGTATTGGCTTTAATAATACTTACAGAACTTAACAAAACAATAAAAAAAACAGTTTTTAACTTATACATAAAAGGATTCATTTTTTTGTAAAATTAACAATAACAAGTAATTTTTGTTACATTTCTTTTTACATCCGGAAATATTTTAATTGTATTTTTGCTTAACGATTATTACTAAATATACGACCATGTTTTCGAAAGGACAACTTATTTTTGCATTATTATTTTTCATAACCTTTGTTATTGGTATATCGTGGGCTTATTTAAAAGATAAAAAAACAAATACTTTTCTTTTTAAAGGGAGTTACAAAATATTGGTTTTTGCGCTCTTTGTTTTTTTCGCCCTTTTTGGTGTTGTTAAAATGAAAAATCATTTTTTTCCTTAAACAGCCATTACTAATAATAAATAAAGGTTTAAACAGCCTCCAGGGTTAACCAATCTATACAAATCCTGACAGTGATACGTTCATTCAGGCGGCACTTTGATGTATTTTCAACTAAGCTTTTCATTCCCCCAGGTAAAGTGCTCTAAAAGCACAGATCCAGTTCCACACGTCATTACTACTCTATGAAATAGAATCGATATCCGTATAACTCAATTACATCAATAGACTTTGAGCTTGTTTTAAAATTTAAATTACATATTTTGTTATTGAAAGCTTTGCTCATTGCTAGTTTCTGCTGAAACTAGCTCCGGCTATGTCATCCCGAACTTTTGTGATCCCGCAGTACTGCGGGATTGTTATTATGAAAGATATCCTAGTCAATTACAAGATCCCTCTTGGCGAAAAAGCCAATCGGGATGACATTGCCTATAAATGGGGGGAAATTTCATAACATTTTAACCTAGGAAAAGTCTAATATAAAGCCCGGATAGGAAAAATAAAAAATCCCACATTTTATTAAATGTGGGATTTTTTAAATTAAGGCTAAAAAATAAATCTATAAATTCCTGATCGGATTATTGCTTTTAGGTATTTGCATTCCAACTAAAACAGCTACACATCCCTCAGAAGATGTTTCTGATGGCTTTACTTCAACAACCAATTCCTGAGAGGAATTAGAATAAAAATTCCAGAAATCTGAATTATCACCTGCAGTAGTACTATTATAAACTTCGGTACTGTTTTCATCCAGTACTCTAAAACTTACTTTTCCAACAGATTTTTCTGAACTGATCTGCAGTTTATAATACAATCCTTTATAGAAACTCAAATGAATTTCTGCCGGCTTTCCTTCAGCGATAGTAACATTATTTATTTGTCCGTTATGAGTATATGGCGTTAATTTAACGATCCCGGCCTTTACTATGGATTTGCATTGTGCTATACCCGAAGTGCTGATTGCAAATGATAACACACATACAGAAATTAATACAATTGATTTGTTTAGTGATAATTTCATATGGCTTTAAAATTAGGTTGTTAATTTATTTCTTAAGACTTCTACTTTTTCCTGAATTGCTTTTAATTGCTCTTCAGTTACCTCAAATGATGTGTTAGCACCAACGCTCACAATAGCTTTATCTGTAGAGGCTACAGCAACTTCTTGCTTTGGTTTCAAGGTATCGAATATTGCAGCTATTTCTTTAATATCAACTAACAGCGTTGCAATTTCAGGATCTGCTTCAAACTTCTGAAGCATCTTGATCAGATTTTTCACAACTTTTTTCTGACTAGCAACTAATCCCAGAACTTCTGCATTCTTGGATTTTCCAGCCATATTAGTTATAAAATGCATTCCTTCCACCCAACCACCTGCTGTGATCAAAACGGATGTATTGTTTCTTTGATTTTCCTTTAAATACAAATATGCATCCACACTTGCTTCCGATACAATTTGCATAATAGAATCTGAATTATTAGGATTCGCTTTCAACCTAGCAGTCATTGATTGAGCAAAATCTCCATCAATACCAAGAGCAGTTGTAAGTTCATTTACATTTTTTAAATAAAAATTAATATCCTGATTTTCCTTGTATAACAAGCAAAATGACAGATCAGCTGAATAGGTTCCAAGGTTTACAGATTTCGCAAAAACTGAATTATACTTCGAAATGTTCTTTGCAGGATTCAAAAGTGCCTTATCGAAAGTAGCACCTGACATTTTCAAAATAGTAAATGTTTCGATCGGTGAAGGTATATTGTATAATTTGCTACCAAGCTCCGCCCCGGAAGCAGTACTTGTGTTAACTGAATCCACAGCCATTTCTGTTGAGGTTTTGGTTGATTCACCACAACTCATCAAAGAAATAAAGGCAGTAAATAATGAAATGTTCTTTATCGTTTTATTCATTTTTTAAATGGTGTTTTAAAAAGAATTTAAATCTTGTTTGTAACAAAATTAATAATATTATCGGAATACTGAAATATTTTCGGTTTTATTTAGTTTTTTTAATTAAAACTTATAGAACAGCAGTTTTTTCGTTTTAAACAATTGCTTATCTTTATACTATGCGTTTACGGGCTATCCTGATCTTTAAGTTATTATCTGTTTTTAGTGTATGTTTAGCTGTAACTGCCTCTGCGCAATCAATTGATGACAAGGTCATTAAAACTGCTGTTTTCTCCTTAGAAATTCAATCAACGGATGAGCCTTCCCTTCTAAAAAAAATCAACTATAAAAGAACATTTCCTACTGAATCAGAACGCGACAAAGAACTCCGGAATATACTGTTCACCTGTTTTGACAAAGCTTATTTAACTGCCTCTTACGATAGCCTGATCACTGACTCCATCCACCTAAAAGCTTATTTAAGTTTTGGTTCTCCATATAAATGGGCGCTTTTAAAAAACGGAAATGTAGATGAAGGAGTATTAAGTGAAATTGGTTACCGCGAAAAGTTGTATAACGATCAACCTATTTATTATAAAGGGGTTAAACGTTTGCAGGAAAAAATAATTACTTATTATGAGAACAATGGTTATCCCTTTTCTTCCGTAATGCTGGATAGTATTGTTATTTCGGAAGGAACAATTAAAGCGCAACTAAAACTTTCCAAAAACTCGGAAGAGAAAATTGATAGTATTATAATAAGGGGAACCGCTAAGATCAGTCCTATATATCTATACAATTATTTGGGGATCAAACCCGGTAATTTGTATAACGAATCGAAATTAAAAAAAGTAAATGCCCGGATCGCAGAGATCCCATTTATCCGTTCTTCCAAGCCTGCCAACATTCTGTTTACCAATAAATTTAACAAACTAATATTAAATCTCGAGAAAAAGCAGGCAAGCCAGTTCAATGGTATCATTGGCATATTACCTGACAACAACACAGGCAAAATAATGCTTACCGGGGATGTAAGTTTAAAATTACAAAATGGATTGGGAAGAGGAGAATTGATCGATTTAAACTGGCGCAGACTACAAACTCAAACCCAGGACTTGAAATTACGTTTGGTCTATCCCTTCGTATTGCGCTCTCCATTTGGTGTTGATTATAATTTTAAGCTGTACAAAAAAGACACTACCTTTTTGGATATAAATCAAAACATTGGTTTACAATATATTTTTACCGGTGGCAATTATTTCAAAATATTTTATAATAATAAAACATCAACACTGCTTTCTACAAAGGGTTTAGAATATTCCACCACATTGCCTCCCAATGCTGACATTCAAAATAACATGTACGGGATCGGTTTGAAATACGAAAAACTGGATTACCGCTTGAATCCTCGCAAAGGCTTTTCCTTTTTAGGAAATGCAAGTGCCGGAACAAAAAACATTAAAATAAATCACAAACTAAATCCTGTAGTTTATGAAAAATTAAAACTTAATTCAACACAATACAATGCCGATATTGAAGCAAGTGTATTCATTCCGGTAATGGATAGAACCACTATTAAAACGGGAGTTCAGGCTGCATTTTTGTATGGCGAAACTATTTTTCAAAACGAATTATTCCGTATTGGTGGATTAAGAACCTTGCGGGGTTTTGATGAAGAATCCATTTACGCATCTGCATTTTCTATTTTCACATTGGAGTATCGGTATATCCTGGAGCAAAATTCTTATTTATATGTTTTTGGTGATAAAGCATTTTACGAAAAAAATAATGTGAATGAGTATGTAAACGATGGTCCTATTGGGTTTGGTGCTGGTATAAGTTTTGAAACTAAGGCGGGAATCTTTTCCATCAATTATGCTTTAGGTAAACAATTTGATAATCCAATTCAACTTAGAAGCGGTAAAATTCATTTTGGTATTGTTAATTATTTTTAATTGTTTGGGCGTTTCCCTTTGTACCTC
>JAZKBX010000169.1:2783-5941 GCA_040388455.1 Bacteroidota bacterium | reverse complement strand
AAAAGCGGTCACGAAAATCAATGAGTAACCTGGTAAATAATGCCTCGCTCCAGCTAACATCCGATAATTACACAACAGTGTTGCGTGCTAATAAGTTTGAAAAGAATGCTGAGAATAAAACCAGGATCAACAAAAAATTCAGAAAAACCTGTCGTTTTAATGGTTATAAAAATGGTTTTATCGATTATCATATTGCCTCTGTAAAATGTGTGAACTACCGGGGTTCAAAATTTTACCTTGATAAAGATGATACAGAAACCTCAACCCATCTCTTTGTTGGAAAAAAACCTTCTAAAAAAGAAAAAGAGGAAAAAGATTTTAAAGCAATTCCTCTCAAGCCATATTCCTATAATGAACTGGCAGATATACTTGCCAAACAATTTATAAGCGATGAGGGAACTTTTAAAATACTAAATAACGGGTATGATAAATTTGGTTTTAGTATTGCTGTTGAAAAACGAACACTCTTCAGAAACAAAATACCGGTTATTAAAGCAATTATAATTGTTGGAGGTAACAGGATCACCTGGTAAAAAGACTTTATTTCTTTTTAGGTTTCAGCTCCTTTTTTTGTTCCAACAGGCTGATTATCTTTTTAAGGTATTCAACTTCAGTTGTCAGCGATTCTATTTGTTGCTGCAAAGCAACCATCTGGTCAGCACTTTTTCCGTAAGACATGGCAGACTCACTTACATAAAAATGTTTCACGTTCTCCTGAACGTATTCCTTTTGTGAAGAATACATCGAAAAAAAATCAACATTAAGTACCCTTCCTATTGTATTTAGCAGATCAGTATCAATGCTTTCCCGTCCAAAAATATCATACACAACATTGCGGCTCCGGTTTATTTTCTTAGCAAAAGTGCTGATAGGAAAATTTTGCCTGTAAAGTTCTTCTTTAATCTTTTTACCCACATGAATAGCCATGTTCAAAGTTAATTTTCAGTATAAATTGGGTGTTATTTTAATGTACCAAATAATAATACACTATGCACTATTTTATTTTGCAGTTATTTTTAATTTTCCTACTTTTAAAGTCATATTCAATGATATTTATGGACGGAAATTCTATAAAAAATATACTCCTTATCGATAGCAACGATATCGACAGTTTTATTAATTGTAAGGTCCTGAAAAATTCAGGCTACTTAAACATAACAATATTCAGGCAAGCAGAAAGCGCATTGAGTCATTTGGCAGAAACAGACATCATTTATCAATTGATCCTGACAGACAATTATCTTCCGGTTATGGATGGTTTTGAGTTTGTTGAGAAATTTCAGAGATCTGACTTTAGTGAAAAACAGGGCAAAGTATGTTTTCTTTATTCCTATATGAGTCCGGGACAAAAAGAAAAGGCTGTGAGTAGAAACATAAAAATGGTATCAAAACCTCTTAATGAAGAAAAAATTTTAGAATTGCAATATTGGGTGCTTACAACAGATAAATAAACACTTAACCAATACTACTCAACTCTTTTTCCAATTCATTAATAGCTAAAAAAGAAAGGCTGTTTATTTTTATAATGGCATCTTTAATAAATTGCTCGTCGGTATTACCTGATGCGGAATGAACTTCCAGCTTAACCAACAAATCTCTCAATTCTTCAATGCCAAAATACGCAACCGGGGTTTTCATTTTATGTGCCTGTTTGCTTAACTCAAGCCAGTCTTTCTTTTCATGAAGTTCTTTTAATTCAATAAACATCTGCAGCATTTCCTTAATATAATCTATATTACCACTGGCATGATCACGAATAATTGCAAGATCGATCAATTTATCAGCTCCCGTAGGGACGCTAAGTTCCGATTCACGATCTTCCTCATTTTGATTGGATATACCACTCCATTGTACTACTTTTTTGTAAAACGTAAGCGGGTTAAATGGTTTGGATATATAATCATTCATTCCGGCTGCAAAACATTTTTCTTTCTCGCCTGAAAGTGCTGAGGCTGTCATGGCAATAATAGGCGTACTTTTAGCAGGCTCAGCTAACTCAGTTCTAATGTAACGCGTAGCTTCAATGCCATCCATTCCCGGCATCGAAATATCCATCAAAATAATATGGTATTTCTTCAGTTTCAATCTTTCAATGGCCAAAGCAGCATTTTCGACTACATCTGTTTTTACTTTCCACTTATTCAATTCAAATAATGCCACCCGTTGGTTAATGATATTATCTTCCACCAGTAAAACATCAACTGCACTAAGGTCGATGGTTCCAGGCACGTTATTTGTCACCTTAACAGTTTCTGTTTTTGATCCCGGTTCAACTTTCCCGAAAGTAAGATCGAAGCAAAAGGTCGAACCTTTTCCAACTTCACTTTCTACGGTAATCCTCCCACCCTGTTTTTCAACTAAAAATTTCGAGATACTTAAGCCTAATCCTGTTCCACCATACTTGCGTGTTGTGTGAACCTCTGCCTGCGCAAATGTTTCAAAAATATAATCCAATTTATCCCCGGAAATTCCAATACCTGTATCGGTCACACAAAACTGCACATGAACCTTGTCCTGTTCATTCGCAAGCAACGTTGCCAACAAAGTAACCTTACCTTTCTCAGTAAATTTTATTGCATTACCTGAAAGATTTAACAGGATCTGGTTAAGACGAACGAAATCACCACTAAGCATAGGTGGCAAGTCAGGATCAATATAGGTTTCCAGCAGTATGTTTTTTCCTTCTGCTTTGTATTGGAGCATAAACTGAACCGATTTGAACAGATCAGGTAACACAAATTCTTTTTTTTCAAATACAATTTTACCGGCACGTATCTTAGAAATATCCAGTATATCGTTCACGACATGTAAAAGGTTATTGGAAGATTCTTTTATGGCATTGAGGTATTCTGTTTGTTCAGCATTTAAAGGAGTTTCCAGCAGCTGGCGCGTCATGCCTAAAATACCATTCATTGGGGTTCGGATCTCGTGACTGGTATTTGCCAAAAACTGTTCCTGGATCTGCAGGCTTTGTTCTGCCGTTTCATTGGCTTTCTTAAGCGCCTTATTTTTTTCTTCAATACTTAATCCAGTACAATCATGATCATATCCATATAGATATTCATGTGAGACTAGCATGACTGAATCGTTTTCAGCATTAAAACCATCAAGTTTATTCATATGCTCAATACTTTCCGATATTTTTTTGCTTTGCTTTT
>JAZKBX010000169.1:0-2773 GCA_040388455.1 Bacteroidota bacterium | reverse complement strand
CACCACTGCTCTCGAAGGTCTCTGGCAAGTTCTTGGTAATATTTTTTAATTTAATGCTGTACCGACTGTATACCATGCCTGATAAAAGTACCACCAGGATAATTGCTATTACCAGGAATAAAACAGAACGGTTCCTTTGTTCAAGCTTGATATCCTTCAGCGCATTATCTTTATTAAGCAAACCTATTTCTTTATCTTTTTTTTCTGTTTCATATTTCGCACTCATTTCAGCTATCAGGCTGCTTTTTTCACCGTTGTATAAACTATCATTAATGCTCAGATAATATTGTTGATACTCATATGCTTTTTGATATTTTTTTTGTTGTGCATAGATTTGCGTGAGGCGCTGATATATACTTTTTTCTTCTTCCTTGCTCCCTGTCTTCTTTGCAAGCTCCAATGCCTGTTCAAAATGGATCAAAGCCTGCGACTTGTCTTTTTTTATGGTTTCCACATCACCAAGTGCGAGGTGAGCATAAATGGCTCCGGCATCATCACCAATAGTCTCATATAATTCCAAGGCTTTAAAAAAATTACTGTGTGCTTCATCCAGTTTTCCGTTATTTTGCATGACGGACCCAATGTTGAGATAAGATGTGGCAATGCCTTCTTTATCGCCTATCTCTTCGCAGATCTTCAAAGATTTTTCGAAAAACTGTACCGCTGAAATGATCTTTTTTTGCTCTACATACACCATTCCAATGTTATTATAGATATAACCAAGGTCCGTTTTATTATTAAGCCTCTCAGCCGTTTTTAAGGAAAGAAAATAGTATTTAAGCGCTCCCTGGTAATTACCCTGGCTTACATTAATATTGCCTATATTATTGTAACATTTTGCCATTCTATCAGGCTTACCAATTTCTTCAAACAGGTTGAGTGCTTTAAAAAAATAGTTGAGTGCATTAGCAAAATCACTTTGATTCCAATACACAAGACCAAGGTTATTATAAGAAACAGCAAGGCCTTCCTTATCATTAACCTCTTCATTGATCTGCATGGCTTTGGTAAGTGTTTTTAAAGCCTCAGTAAAATTTCCTTTTTTTTCATAAGCGTAACCTATACTGTTATAATCTCTTCCTATAAGCGTATTGCCGCTTATAGCCAGGTGAAGATTAAGCGACCTGTTAAAGTTATTCAGAGCAACATCATAATCACCACGATTAAGGTAAGCATCCCCTAAATTGGCATAAGCTAAAGCAAGGATAGAGTTCACCTCTTTAAATTTATTACTGTTACCATCTACAGGAACCGAGCCTTCCAAAAGCAAACGTGCCTCATTTGAATAATGGATCACCTCTTTGTATTCGTTCTTTAGTTTATATACCGTACCGATCTTATTTAAAAGCTCTGCTTTTCGGATAGGATTGGTTTCGGCCTTTAAACGGTTTTGCAATGAATCTATCACATTTGTCTTTTGTGGATAGCAAATGCATTGCATTAGCATGCAACAAAAAAATATAAAAACGTGTTTTGGATTAAACCTCATTTCTTAATTAAATGTATGAAATTATTAGTAAATTGATCCTTGTGGCAGTCTCAATAAAATCAAACTGATAAAAAAGTAAGAACAATCTCCGTACTATCTGTTCTTAATAAGCTGTTTGGTAACACTAGTTTGCTTATCAATTGCCTTCAGTACATAAAACCCATTGGCAAATAATGAAAGATCGATCTGATGTAATCCATTATCGAATGTATTTTCATATACTGTTTGTCCTAAAGAATTAGTGATTACAATATGTGTTATTTTTTCAACCTCAACATTAAAAATTCCATCAGAAGGATTAGGATAGATATTAATATTATTTGAGGTATTAAAATAAGCAAGACTTGTGCATAAACTCACATCCTGCATGATCGTTGTTATACCCATACACCCATTTGCATCAGTTCCTTCAACAGTATAACTTGTTTGAGTTACCGGACTTACAACAATATCAGTCGTATTTTCAGAAGTACTCCATGTATAAGTTGTTGCACCGCTGGCGGATAAAGTGGTTGTTTCTCCAGAGCACATCAATGAATTGTTTGAAGTAGCAACTATCGTTGGCAAAGCAATTACTGTAACCATTGATACCGCAGCTGATGCAGATACACAACCGTTTATGTCAGTCCCGTTTACAGAATAAGAGTTATTTGCCAAAGGCGCTACTACATTACTACCATTACTGAAAGTATAAGTTGCAGCCCCTGTAGGGATCATCGTAAAACTTTGATTACTGCATATTGTGCCACTATTTACAGAAATTAACGGCAAAGGATCTACGGTTACTGAACTTATGGTTGTGTTTACACATCCATTACCATCACTTCCTGTTATAGTGTAATTTGAATTATTTAATGGTGTTACAATACTGCTGCCTCCCGAATACGTATAACTACTTGCTCCTACCGGTGCAATAGTGAAAGACTGTCCATAACAAACTGTCCCACTATTTACCGAAATTAGTGGTAAAGAATTTACATATACTATAGCCATAACTCCAACATTGTTTGTACAACCGGATGTATTGGTTCCGGTAATAGAATAACTGGTTGTGCTTGTGGGTGAAACAATAGCAGATCCACCGGAATAAGAATATGTTAATGCTCCACCTGGATTAAGTGTAAATGTTTGACCTATACAAATTGTACCATCTGATACAGTTATTGATGGTAAAGGAACTACGGTAACATTCGAAACAGCAAAATTTAAACACCCAAATATGTCCGCACCTGTTACAGTGTATTGCATGTTTGATATTGGAGAAGCCACATTACTACCATTGCT
>JAZKBX010000168.1:3144-5693 GCA_040388455.1 Bacteroidota bacterium | reverse complement strand
CATGTTGTTATCACATCGCCATTTACAAACTTCTCTACAGCAACCATTAATATGATGGACCTTCAGTTCCTTAATGGAAGTGCTTCATTGAGCGGAACCATTTTAGAAGGAGATGGTTTTGATCGTACTTCAGGGACACCTATTTCTGACACTCCAATTGGCTTGGAAGGTGATCCTGGAAGTATCATTGCTTATACATCTACTGATATAGATGGAAAGTATACTTTTAATAATCTTCCGGCTGGGTGTTATAAAATTTATGTAAATATTCCTGGCTTACCCATGGATTCTACTTACCATAAATGCTTGGATAGTCTTGAAAGCATTACAAATCTTAATTTTATAGCTGATTCGGGTTCCATTTATATTGATCCAACAGCTACAGCTATTGAAAAAATCATTATCACAAATTCAAAAGTTAATGTATATCCTAATCCTCACAAAGGTTCGACAACAATTGAACTTACGCTGCAAAAATCAAACAAAGTTCAAATGGGTATTTATAACCTGTTAGGTGAAAAGGTGGCTGAGCTTTTGAATGAACAAAAACAAGCCGGCACTTTTAAGATCAGGTTTAATGCTACCGATAGAGGTCTCATAGCAGGTATATATTTATTGAATTTGCAAGTCGGAGATGAAATCAGCACTAATAAAATTATCCAAATAGAGTAAAACAATTATTAGGCTACAAAGATAATGGCCCCCGATAAATTCTTCTTTGAAAAATTTATCGGGGGTTAAATTTTATAAAAAATTGGTGTAAATTGCATCGTTTTTATACAGAAAAAAGTTGTTATACGTTTAATCTATAAACCTTCGCGTCTTACATTTCGAGAAGACAAGAAATCTTCTTTTTTAACAAACTTGTTGTTTTAAACAAATAGATGAAGTTCATAATAAATTTCACCTGAAACGATTGTAAATAAATTCATTTTTTATGAAACGTCTTTTAATTTCATTTTTCATTTTTCTTTACATTTTATTTTTTTCTGCTGATTGTTTTTCTCAAACAAACAGTAAAATTGATAGCCTTGAAATAGAATTAAAGAAATCTAATGACACTACAAAAGTAAATGTGCTAAATTCTTTGGCATCCGAATATCGAAAAAAGGATCCCTCAAAAGCATTGGAGTATTCAAGTCAGGCATTGGAACTTTCAAAAAAAAATGACTTTAAAAAGGGTATAGGAAATTCATATACTACAATGGCTGCCGTTTATTTTTTGCAAGGGAACTTTGAAAAAGCTTTGAATTTTTATTATAAATCATTAGCTATCAGAGAAAGCATAGATGATAAACCGGGTATTGCGGGCAATTTAAATAGCATTGGAAATGTAGATATAAACCAAGGACATTATGAAAAAGCTTTAAAAAATTATTTAAGATCATTAGAAATTTGGGAATTGATCGGAGATAAAAAATCAATGCCTCTTAATAATATTGCAGCGTCCTATTTTTATTTAGGTAATTATGAAAACGCATTGAAGTATTATCTAAAAGCGCTAAAAACATTTGAGGAGCTTGGGAATAAGGAGCTAATGATTAACCCACTATTGGGAGTTGGTAATGTTTACAAAGCAATGGGAGATTATAAAAACGCCTTGATTTATTATAAACAATCATTGGCAATAGGCTCTTCAGTAAAAAATCAATCGGGTATTGCAAAATCGCTCACCTCTATTGGAATTATATATGAAAAATTACAGAACAATGATACAGCATTGGTATATTATCTCGAGTCTTTAAAAATCAATGAAACACTTGGAGATAAAACAGCATTAGCTCGTTCATTAATAAACATCGGTAATATTTATTCTAACACAAAAAGCTATGAAAAAGCGTTGGAATCTTATCAGAAAGGATTGCATATAAATGAAGAAATCGGGAATAAAGATGGAGTGGCAAAAGCATTGCTTAATATAGGGATTTTGTATTCCCAAAAAAATGATATAGATAAAGCAATGCGATATTTAAGAAGAGGTTTAGTTTTGGCAGACTCAATCAATAGCAAGGAAATAATGATGGAGGCAAATGAAGAACTTTCAGAGGTCTACGTTAAAAAGGAAGATTATAAAAATGCTTATACCTATTATAAACTTCATGCCGCTATCAAAGATTCATTGATGAATGAAAACAATTCAAAGAACATGGTGGAAATACAAACCAAGTACGAAACTGATAAAAAGGAAAAAGAGATCGAACTACTTACCAAAGACAAATCATTACAAGAGGCGAAGTTAAAAACCCAGAATGTTGTTAAAAATGGTTCTATCGTAGTAAGTATATTGTTATTGTTGTTTGCACTGCTTGCCTATAACCGTTATCGCATTAAACAAAAAGCGAATATTGAGATCAGTCAAAAGAACAAAGAAATTACCGAGAGTATCAGCTATGCAAAACGGATTCAATCTTCTTTTTTAACATCTGAAAGATACATTTCTCAGCGCCTGTCTGATTATTTTATTTTATATCAACCCCGAAATATAGTGAGTGGAGATTTTTATTGGTTGATGGAAAAAGATAATGATCTTTATGTTTGTACCGCGGATT
>JAZKBX010000168.1:0-3044 GCA_040388455.1 Bacteroidota bacterium | reverse complement strand
GATTTTTATTGGTTGATGGAAAAAGATAATGATCTTTATGTTTGTACCGCGGATTGTACCGGCCATGGAATACCAGGTGCGTTCATGAGTCTGATCAGTATGGGGATTCTTAATGAAATTATTTATTCCAAATCTCATCTTAAACATACTGATGAAATCCTTAACGAGTTACGTAGAATAATAATTTTAGCAGTTAATCCCGAAGGGTCTGCCGAAGAGGGGAAAGATGGAATGGATACAGTTCTGTGTCGTTTCGATCTTAAAAAAATGGAATTAGAATATTCTGCCGCCAATAATTCTTTTTATATTATCAGAAATGGAGAATTATTGGTTTTTAAGCCAGATAAAATGCCCGTAGGAAAACATATTGGTTTAGAAAAACCATTCACACGCACAGTGGTTCCTTTGGAAAAAGGAGATTGTATTTATACATTCAGCGATGGTTACGTTGATCAGTTTGGTGGACCGAAAGGAAAAAAATTCCAATCCAAACAATTGAAAGAATTGTTTTTGGCTAATTGCCATAAGCCAATGTACATGCAGAAGGAAATTTTAAATAAACAGCTCCAACAGTGGAAAGGAAATTGTGAGCAGGTAGATGATATTTTAGTAATTGGGATAAGGGTTTAATGCCTTTATAATCAAAGGATTAAAAAAATGTTTTGATCTTTTATGGAATTTTAATTCACCTTGCATCATTACTATGTATTCAAGTTTAATGTTTTCTATAAACAACTATGAATCCAATATTTACAAATAAAAAACAGTTTAAGTATGAAATACAAGGGACTATCTGTTATTGCTTTGATTGCAATTTCATTGATTGCAACAGCATTTACAATCACCACTTATAAAAAAAACAAAAATACAATGTTATTAATTTTCCCTAAGGGCAGCAATTATGTTAAAGAATGGAAAAAGGTCGATTCCCTCACTGCAAAAGGCCTGAACAAATCTGCCTTAGAGGTGGTGGCTGGAATTTACGATAAAGCAAAAGCCGAAAACAATTCACCACAATTTGTAAAAGCGATCATCCATCGGATGAAATTTGAAAAATATATCGAAGAATATTCTTTGGTGAAAGCGCTCAATAAATTAAATGAAGAAGCCAAAGAGGCAACCTATCCGGTCAAGCCTGTTTTGCAATCCATGATAGCCGAAAGTTATTGGCAGTATTATCAAAACAACCGTTGGAAATTTTATAACCGTACAGCAACTGTAAATTTTGATAATGATGATATAACTACCTGGGATTTAAAAACAATTTTTTCTCAGGTAATAAAAAATTATCAGGCTTCTCTTGAAAGTGCTGATAGCTTAAAGCGCACCCCTCTTAATATTTACGATGAGATATTAGTAAAAGAAAACAACAACTCGCGTAAATTCCGCCCAACTTTATATGATTTTGTTGCACACCGTGCCGTTGATTTTTATATGAGCGAAGAGCCCGACATCATTCGTCCCGCATATAAATTCGAATTAAATGATATTAATTATTTTAATGATTTTGAATCGTTTTCAAAACTTAAAATTGAAACGAAAGACACCCTGTCTTCCAAATATTATGCGCTTACAATTTTGCAGGACCTGATAAAATTTCACTCCGGCACTAATTCCTTTTCTTACAAAGAAGGACATGGCGAGGTCGCTTTAATTGACGTTGACTTAAAGCGATTGAAATTTGTAAAAAACAAATCTGTTTCAGAAATAAAGGATAGTTTATACTTAAAGGCATTACAAAACTTGGAAAAACGTTTTGCCACAAATCCTGCTTCAGCAGAAGTAAGCTATGAAATAGCTAAAGTATATTTTGAACAAGGCAACAAATACAAGCCTTTGCAATCAGAGGAAAACAAGTGGTTAAAAAAGCAAGCGCTTGAGGTGTGTGAAGCTGTTATTAAAAAATATCCTAAGAGTGATGGTGCTATTAATTGTGAAGTGCTGAAAACTCAGATAAACGAACATTCTATTGATTTTATCACAGATAAAGTTGCACTTCCTAACCAATCATTCCGCGCGCTTTTAACATATAAAAATTTAAAAACAGTTTATGTGCGCATTGCACAAATGGATATTGATAAATATAATAGATCTGTTGAACGTTATTATGGCGAACAATTGATCAAACAATATTTAAAACTTACACCATTAAAAGAATGGACAATTGAATTACCTGTTGATGAAGATTATCAATCACATTCAACAGAAATAAAAATACCTGAATTACCGCTCGGACATTATGTGATTCTCGTAGGGTCAGAAAAAACATTCTCGTATAAAAACAATGGTGTGGCGTATACCCCGATCTGGTCATCAAACATTAGTTATATAAATCGTAAAATGACAAATGGCAGTTATGATTTTTATTTACAACACCGTGAAACTGGCGCTCCTTTAAAAGGAGTATCCGCACAATTGTATTACGAAAAATACAACTATACTTTACGCAAGTATGAATATGTAAGGTCAGAAAAATTCACAAGCGATGAAACCGGATATTTTAATGTTCCTGCTGTTGGCGATTACAGAAACTTTAGTGTAGATTTTTCATATCACTCTCCAGCTACTTCAGTGGATGGAAAAGGCGAGGTTGATCACCTTCAAACCGATAACGCAATTTATCAATACAAAACATATATTGATGAAAAACGGAAGCATCCAAAAACGTTCTTCTTTATGGATAGGGCTATTTATCGCCCGGGACAAACGGTTTATTTCAAAGGTATAATGATAAATACGGATGGAGAAACAAATGAAATAATGCCGAACTCACCTACTACAGTGACTTTTTATGATGTTAATTCTCAGAAAGTTGCCGATGTAAGTTTAACCACCAATGAGTATGGTACTTTCAATGGTTCATTCACAACACCAAGTGGAGTGCTTAATGGACAAATGAGTTTAAATAATAATAGCGGATCCATTTATTTTTCGGTGGAAGAATACAAACGTCCTAAGTTTGAGGTAAGTTTTAATCCGGTAAAAGGAAGTTATCGTTTAGATGAAAAAATAAAAGTTGAAGGAATTGCTAAAGCTTATTCAGG
>JAZKBX010000167.1:0-30498 GCA_040388455.1 Bacteroidota bacterium | reverse complement strand
GTTCCCGAGTAAACGCTTTGTGACACCTTAGTGATTGGCATTCCGGAGTTTCCCCTGAACGAAAAATTATCAACAAACACACCACTGTCGCTTTCCATACTAAATCCAAAAACATCAAGAGGTGTTTTACATTGGAATGATGCTTTAATACATTGTGAAGAATTTTGGCTAGCGATCACCAGTTGATTAACTGTGTTTTCACCTTTAAGTGAATAGCGGGAGCCATTAATTATTACATTGTTTTCGTCACCACTTTTTCCATAAAGTAATTTCGTTTCATAAAATTTATTGATGTGTTTTTTATTGACAGTAGTGTATTTTACCCAACTTTCGATAACCGTATTTGATGTATCGTCAGGATCTATTGTATTGGGCACAAATCCATACCCCGATATGCCTAACACATGATTTGCCGGAGGGTTTTCAATTAAATTATAAGTTGTCCATCCGTTAAAAGAATGTATAACAGAACCTCTAAAACCTGCAACAATAGAAGTGATTGGCACAAACCCAACGCCATAACCGCCAAAATCATCCTGCATAGCGCTTCTCAGATCCTGTGTGATCAGATCACCTTCTATCATCGAATCGCCAAAGTATGCGATCCGGGTCTTTGTTTTTTGCTTTTTTGTTGCATTTAACGACTGAAAAAAATATGATAAAGAAGATGTTGTGTCCGTTTTAAAATCAATAATATCAGACTGACCTTTTAATGAAGCAATTGCATTGAATTTAACGCTATCGTTAGATGCGATCGAATCATTTGCAAGCTGTTGAATCAATGAATCGTTTATTATATCTTTTTTTTGAATTAAATCAGAGATCAGTTCGGCCTTTTTTGTTTCGAAACCAAATATATTTATTTCGGTATCGATCTGGGATGCAACAAGCAACACAATGGTAATAATAAGTACCATTATAAAGGGTTGTGAATGCCTGTTTTTCTCGTTCATTGAAAGCCTAGTGGAATTGGCTATAAAGATAACAATTGCTTCGAGAAGTTTGGGTATTGAACTAAAAGCAATTGCTAATATGGATCATAAATAAACAAAACTGTGTGTTTTTCTTTTGTTTGATACAAAAGAAACAAAAAATCAAGAACAAACGATTCCTCCACACTAGCCACACCCCATCGCGTTTGTTCATTCCTCACGCACAGTTCACGAATTTAATCTTCCATACTCACAATATTTATAGGGGAGCAATAAATCACAAATTTTATGTCATTTCTTTAAAAGAGGGAAATTGCGTATTCCTTAATGATCCCTAAAAAATTCAATTTTAAAAAAAAACATTAAATTTACCCTTGTTAAATCTAAAACTATGAAATTTTATAGACCCGTTTTTTTGAGCATCAATTTTGCTCTGTTTTTTTTCACCTTTCTGTTATTCTCTTCTTGCGAAGGCTCAAAGCACAAAAATGGTGAGGATCCATCTCAATCAAATGCAGATAGTAACGCTTTAGCGCCTTCAAATGGTATGGAGGTGAAAACATTTGAAGTAAAGGACAGCACAGGCAAATCCCAAGGTTGGGGATATGATATTTATGTAAATGGTAAAAAAACGATTCATCAACCAATAATTCCGGCAGTTCCCGGCAATAATTCTTTCAAAACCGAAAGTGATGCGCAAAAAGTGGGATCGTTTGCAGTGGATAAAATGTTAAAAGAAGGCTCCTTACCTACCATTTTAATTAAGGAATTAGACAGTTTGGGTGTATTAAAATAAAATTTCTGATATGCAGTTTTTTCCTGTTGAATATTCAACTCTGTCTTCAAACGCTTTATTGGAATCAGTTATAATTAATTATGCTATTGATAGCAATTCGTCCATTACTTTTTTAAAACGAGGTTTCAATGATACGTATTTAATTTCCGGAAATCAGCTCCTGAATAGCGCAGAAAACGGTTTGAATGGAAAAGAAGGACAAAACAATGGAGAAAAAAAATATATTCTACGAGTTTATAAATACAACTGGAGAAGTTTTGAAAGTATTGAAACGGAGATCAAATTATTAAACCATTTAAAAGACAATACAGTTTCTGTTTCCTTCCCGATAAAAGACAAACAAGCAAAATTTATTCAAACGATACAAGCCCCTGAAGGCATAAGATATGCTGTATTGTTTTCGTTTGCGGAAGGCGCCTCTCTCAGAAAATTATCAACAGAGCAATCCTTTTTATTGGGGGCTGAAACCGGCAAAATACATTCATTAACAAAAGACGGATCATTTGGAGTAACAGCTCATAATTATGATATTGAAACACAATTTGAAAACACGTTAAGCATTTTAAAGCCAATACTGAGAAACCATACAGAGCAATATAATTACCTGGTTCAACTTAAAAGTGATTTTATTAATATGTTCAACAGTATTGATAAAACGGAATTAAGAACCGGCATTTGCCATGGGGATCTGCAAGCGGAAAACTTTCATATCACATTGGATGACAAATTTACATTTTTTGATTTTGATTTTTTCGGAACTGGTTATCTCGCCTACGATATAGGCGTTTTTATGTGGTACGATCACAAAAACAAAACACCGGAAATTATAAATGCTTTTTTGAAAGGATACCAAACCCAGGAAAAATTATCTCCCACAGAACTAAAACTGCTGCCCTATTTCAGCACATTACGTGCTTTATTTCAAATGACTTTATTTTGTAAAACAAATGATGGAAAACAACTGCCTTTATGGCCTGCACAGCAGGTTGCCGATTTTGTGAAGAAAGTAAATAAGTGGCAGGATGACCATAAAAAGTAAAACATAACAAGTTTTTCACCACTAAGGCACTAAGAATCACTAAGATTTCACTAAAATTATTTTTATAGAACGGTTAGAATTTACGATACAGAATTTTTTGATTCCAATGTTGTTTCGCTTAAGGATTGTTTGCGTGAGGGATTGCAACGTAAATCCTTCTCCGATTTTTATCGGAGAAGATTGAAGTGGAAAGCCCGACCCGTAGCGCAGCGAAGGGACACGCCCAAATAACATGAATAATAATTAAACCCCAACCTGCTCTTTTACAAATAAAGCCAGCTCATCCACATTTAAGTCTTTGCCTTTAACAGTATACTGCGCCTTATGGTAGATATCCTCACGCTTTTCCAATTGCCTTTTAATGAATGAGCGTAACTCAGGCGCTGTTTTATTTTCGATCAAAGGACGTTTTTCTTTTGCATTTGTTAATCGATCAACGAGCGCATCCACACTCATTTTTATGTAAACGGTAACCCCGTTGTTGCTCATAAGCTCCATGTTATCGTAATAACAAGGAGTTCCGCCACCGCAGGCCACCACTACATTGTTTTTTTCGATCACTCTTTTTAACGTATTGTGTTCCATTGCTCTGAATTCCTTTTCGCCTTTGGTAGCAAATATCTCCGGAATACTTTGTTTGTAGTCGCTTTCGATGAGCTTATCAAGATCGATAAAATCATACTTTAATTTTGCAGCCAGTTTTTCACCAACGGTGGATTTGCCGCTTCCCATGTAACCTGTTAAAAAAAATTTTGCCATTAGTTCTGAAGTATTAGTGATAGTGGATCGTTGATTGGTTTACAGTAATTTATAGAGATCAGTTTATTTTGTTTGAAATAAAAATCAATGTTGGCTTCATCAAAGCTTAATCTTTTTTCGCCCCAATCGTGCTGTTCGGTTTCGAATTGAATAAATCCTTTGCTTTTGAATAATTCAATGATCTGTTTCTCCTTAAGAGCAAAAATGGTTTGTCCCCATAATTGTGTTTCAAGGTTATCAATTTCAACACAATTAAACAATTGATGGTTTTGTTCATCAAAAAACAGGGTAAAGCCATTTTCCCAATAATGCCAGACCGTTGTTTTGAAATTTTCAAGTTCATCGATCAATTGGACCTCTTCGGTTTCGCCAAATATTTTTTCGGCATCGTCCATAGATGCCCCAAACAAAAGGGTTGAAAGCCCTATACCGGGTATGATTTCTAATCGAATATCCATTTAAATAAATTGATTCATCTACAATTATAATATTTTTTTTCGAGATTATCAATCAATAAGAGGATATTTGAAATGGGTATCTCAAATTTATTTTCCACGAAAACACCTACAGAATATGCTGAAAATCAAGCAAGAAGAAAATATTTTAGATTATTTTTAAAAAGACTTTGTAAAAGCGAATATTGCTTCTATATTTGCACTCCCAAAATAAGCATTGGGGCTACAATAAAAGTGTAGATTAGATTCCGTAGCTCAGCTGGTAGAGCATTACACTTTTAATGTAGGGGTCCTGGGTTCGAATCCCAGCGGGATCACGATTGGTAGTTTAAGAACTATCGCCAAGTTTCAGAAACCTGTAAAGCAAGCCTTTACAGGTTTTTTGTTTTTAGAAACTTTCAAGAACTTTCCTCTTTTGTCACTTTTCGTTTCACTATTGTTTCACCAACTTTTTAAAAACTTCACCAAAATTTAAAAAATGGCAAAAGCAAGTATTATTTTTTTTCCTCATGTAGGAAAAAAGAGTCTAAGAAATGGAAAAGTCCCTATGTACGTAAGGATTTTATTACACAGGGGAAAAGCTGAAACAAGGTTATCTGCAGATGTAAATGAGCAGGAAATTGCACTTTGGAATCAAAGAATTATGCGTTTTGAGAACAACAAAATGTCGATTAATAAACTGTTGAACAAATACCAACAGGATTTTGAAGAAATCATTTTTCGTAACTCAAATAAACTGAATGAACTTTCAGCCCAAGATTTAAGGGATTTACTAATGGGCACATGCAAAACCCTTGAAAAAACAATCCCTCAATACGTTGATGATTATTATAATAACTCGGTTGTTTTAAAAAACACAATAACACTGGGAACTAAAAAAAATTATAGTAAGGCAATAAAGCACCTTCATAGCTTTTTGAGCTACCATAAAAACTCATCAATGGTAATGAGCCAGGCAACTATTACAATGGGCAATAATTTTTTGGATTACCTGTTATCATCCATCCCTGAGTTAAAAAAGATAGGTATGTCAGAATCATCAGCAGCAGGTAATATAAAAAAATTGCAAGCTATCTTTCAACGTGCTTTTGATGAAGGTCTAATAACGAGAAATCCATTCAAAGGTTTAAAACTTAAAACCCAAGCGCCTCCCCGACAAAAACTAAGTTCTGAAGAAGTAAAGGCCCTTTTTAATTGCGAATTAAAAGAATTTAGTACTTTAGATAAGGTAAGAGATATTTTTATGTTTTCGGTCTTTACAGGGCTTGCATATGCTGATGCCATTGGATTAAGAAAGAATGAAATGCAAAATTGGAAAAACAATGAATACTATATTCATTTGAAGAGGGCAAAAACAAATGTTGAAACACGGCAATTTCTGATTTCACAAACCTGTGATTTAATTGAAAAATATAAGGAATTCAATAAATTCAAAGAAACACTTATACCTTCTATTTCAAATCAGCAATTGAATATGTGGCTAAAAATAATTGCTGAAAAAGTTGGCATAAGCAAACCTTTATCCAGTCATATCGCAAGACATACATACAGGCAGTTGCTATCTGAGGCAGGAATAAAGGATTTAGCTGCAATTAAAACCATGATGGGACATAGCAGAAACAAAGATATTGATGCCGTTTATCACAATGTAACTGAAAGGCAATTGCTAGAGGCAAAAGAACAGTATCAAACATTTTTAAATGAAATATTAAAAAAATGATGGACAAAGAGCAACTTGAAATTGCGTATGATAAATTTGAACTAATAATCCCTATGCTTGAAGAAGAGTATAGCATAGGGATTAAAAATCTTTTTTCGAAAGAAATGGAGGAAATAAAAGAAACAGATCCTGATAAATTTACCTGCTTGCTCATAACCTGTTATAGGCAATTGAAATATTTTCCATCCGAAGAAATAATTAAAAGATTTCTAGAATTGGGTTTGAAGAAGATGCATTTAAAATGGTTTATTTCAATTGTAGCCATAAGCAAGGAGTTTCAAGCCATTAATGGTTCTAAAATCATTTTAATTTTGCCATTTGATTCATTTATGTTAATTAATAATCACCTTAATCTTAAAATCATAAATGAAGTTTATTTATGGAACGGAAAAAGCGGTAAACGCGGTAATGGAACCGAGTATAACGAACTGCACAATAGGGTGCATGATTTATTTCGTTCTAAAGAATATTACCGGGATAAAAAATTGGATTTTAAAGGGACTGAATCTGAAATGAAAATGAACAATAGTTTTCTTAAAACTGAAAAATTAGTAGGAGATTACGATCTTGCAAAAATTACTGCAAAACTAGCATTACAAGGCAAGACAGAAAAAACTGTTTTACCATATTTAATGCATTGTATTTGTTTTCATCCCGATGCAATGCAACTTCAAAACGAAGCATTTGCTCAGCTTTTCAATTTATTTCGGATGATACTTCCGGATAGAATTTTTTATTCGTCTGAAGAGTTTGAAAATAGTGAAGCTTGGGAGAAATATAACAGAAACTATAAAGGATATCAATATAGCACCCTTAAAAGCCTTTTGAAATCTACAAGAAAGAAAAGTGACAAATAATTGCAACTTTTAGTTTTGCAAGTATTTGAATTTTGTAATCAAAATTTGTATCGACTAAAAAACAAACCGATGCAACAAACATTTCAAATGGTACCTTCCGAAGATCTAAAAAAAATCTTTGATGAAATAGCTGAGCTAAAGCAAATAGTTTTACAACGCCAAGAACCCAAAGATTCTAAGTTAGGCGATTGGATAAGCCAAAAGGAAGCGCAGGAACTTTTGGGTAAAAAATATACTTCGCTATTTAAATTGAGAAAGGACGGTTCTTTAATTGCAACAACAACCCGACCAATTTTTTATAGTTTGGAATCCATTCAAAGGTATCTGAATAGTAATAAATAGGAGTAATTAAAAAATGGAGCAACCTGAAAGAGAGAGAAATTGTTGAATTATTTTTTAGCTTTTACTTTGGATTTTAATAAAGAATTCATTTCTCTTAAGAGTTTGTTTTGTTCCTGCAGACGTTCGATCTCTATTGAACTATCGTTTGATGAGTATAATGTAAAAAAATCATACTCCAAAACACCCGAAATTATCTGAAGTAAACCAGTATCTATTGTCTTCCTTTTAAAGATGCTATAAATATTTTCTCTTGATTTATTTATTCGTTTCGCAAATTCAGTTACCGTAAATCCTTTCTTATCAAAAACCTCTTTTATCTGCTTGCCAATATGAATCTGTTTCATGCAGGCAAAAATCCTCAAAATTGTACTGTATCATTTATCAATTACGTAATTATAAATGCACACTTTCGGTGTTTTATTAAACAATATTTATATATTTGTTCATTATATAGTTGAATGAAATCTTGATTCAAACAACTGAAAAATAAAAAAAAAGCCCCAAAAGCCATGAAATCAACTAATCCTATTTCTTTTTACGCGCTATTATTAATAGTCGCCATGACATTCAGTAATTGCAAAAAAAAAGAGGCACCTGCTCCAACAAAACCGATAAAAACGTATATCGTCAAGTTTAAATTCGATTATACAAACCCTACAGCAACTAATGTTGCTAATTCTGTTACCATGTTGAATGGAACCCTCCAATATAATTTTTCAAATGTAAGTAGCGGGTACGAATTTTCGATCAGTGGTAAGACTGACGATATCATTTCAATGGGTGGCAGTAATTTTGCTAGTCCTGGGTATTGTTCTGCTACTATCGCCATATATCTTGATGGATCTCTATGGCAGGTTGATGCTGCAAATAATAATTCCGGATCAGCTGATGCTTATGCGCATGGAGTATTGCCTTAATGCCATATTATTTATAAGACAGAGCAAATCTTGAGGTAAAAGAGTAAAAAATATGTTTTCCCCTCTTGGAATATTAATTCATTTTCAAAAAAAACTTCTTTTAGCGTCATGTCCTTCATCTCAAAGAATTGGCACATTTACTATGGCTTCAACCTGTAATATTGAAACTAGTAAAGGATGCAAAGAGCTTCAACGAAATATTGAAGATACTTAAGCTCGCTGCATTTACTTCCCTTCATTTTTATTTTGTTCAAAAATTCAAAATTCATTACAGTGTAATATAATGTTAAAGTTAGTGCTTATGCATTTAGCAGTATATGTCTATTTTTATATGTTATTTATTTATGCCGAAGGCATTTTGTCATAAAAATATTAAAATTGTCCATTTTCGACAAAGGGAACAATTTTTGTTCTGAGTTCAATTAAAACACCCTTAAATGGCGCTATTTACAGAAGAACGTTTACGAAATCGAGTACAAACCCTACTTAGAAAAAGTGCAGTTGGTTCCATATACGACTCCCATCAGGTAAAAGCAAAGCTTCTTCTTGAAAAATCGCTTAATGAACAGCGCTTATCCTCCATAACTCCAAAAATCTATGACATTTTTCTTTCACACAGTTCCGATGATGCAGAATTAGTGCAAGGTTTGAAGCTTGAGATTGAAGACATGGGTCATTCAGTTTATATTGATTGGATAGAGGATCCGCAAATAGACAGATCTCAAGTAACAAAGGAAAATGCTTTTATATTACAGGAAAGAATGAAAAATTGTAAATCTTTAATTTATGCTTTTTCAGAAAATGCCAGTAACTCAAAATGGATGCCCTGGGAATTGGGATATTTTGATGGGTTAAAAAACACTGTAGCTATACTTCCTATTTCAAAGAATGAAAAACAGGATTTCAAAGGTTCAGAGTATCTTGGAATATATCCATATATAAAAAGAGATCAAATAGAAGGTGGTGATGGAAGCTTCCATCTATGGGTTTACGAAACATTTAATAAATATATCTTTTTTAGCTCATGGCTATTAGGATTTAAACCAATGCAAAAATGATAATAAATAGGGAAATCGAAACATTCGTTGACAGTTTTTTAATAGAGCTCGAAGAAAATAATGCCGCTATTTTTGCAGGAGCAGGTCTTTCTGTCGCTTCTGGATATGCCGATTGGGCAGGCTTAGTAAAGGATTTTGCGACTGAATTGAAACTTGATATAAATAAGGAAACTGACCTGATTGCCTTAGTACAATATCATCTTAATGCAAACGCCTTTAATCGTCATCAGTTAAACCAAAAAATTGCTAACGAATTCCACCATGGAAAAACCCCCAATGAAAATCACCGAATTTTAGCCAGACTTCCAATAAGTACATATTGGACAACTAACTATGATCGCTTAATTGAAACCGCATTACAAGATGAAAAAAAGAAAGTAGATGTAAAATATTTTGAAAAACATCTTACAACTACTATCCATGGGCGAAAAGCTGTAGTATATAAAATGCATGGCGATGTCGAACATCCGGATGATGCAATCCTTTCGAAAGATGACTATGAGAAGTATTATAAAACCCATGGTTCTTTCCTTAATGCTTTGGCTGGTGATTTAGTTTCAAAAACATTTCTCTTTATTGGTTTTAGTTTCACAGATCCGAATCTTGAATTTGTTCTAAGTAGGATAAGGGTGACTTTTACAACTAATCAGAGAAGACATTACGCCATTTTTCGAGGCATAAAACAAGATGAATGCAAAGATGAAGACGATTTTATGTATAAGAAAATCAAACAGGAACTGTTCATTCAGGATCTTATGCGTTTTAACGTAAAAGTTCTTTTAGTAAACGAATACCCAGAAATTACTGAAGTCTTAAAAGCGATCGAAGATAAATTTAAGCGTAGAACAATTTACATATCAGGTAGTGCTTACGATTATAATAAATGGGATTCTCTTACTGGCGAACAATTTATTTCTTCACTCAGCAAATCTTTAATCCAATCAAATTTTAAGATTGTTTCCGGTTTTGGACTAGGCGTTGGCAGTTTTGTAATTAACGGTGTTCTTGAAGAAATATACCTTAATAAAAAGGAAAATATAGATGATCAACTTCTGCTTCGACCATTTCCACAAGGCGAAAGAGGTCAAGAGCAATGGCCCGCATATCGTAAAGATATGATTTCGTATGCTGGTATTTCAATATTTATTTTTGGAAACAAACTTAAAGATAACAATGTAGTATTGGCTGATGGAGTCAAGAAAGAATTCGAAATCGCGAAAGCTCAAAACCTTTTACTGATACCAGTGGGTGCTAGTGGATCAATGGCAAAAGAAATTTACAACGAAGTCCTTGCCGATTTTACAACATTCTTTGGTTCAAATGATCATTTGGATAGTTTCAAAGCATTGGGTGATGAAACCGCTTCCCCTGAACAACTCATAAAATCAATTTTAAATTTCATAACTAAAATAATAAAATAGAAAATGGCAAATAAAATTTTTGTTTCATATAAATATTCAGACAACAAGGTATTATCTATTCTAGGGAATAACCCAACGACAGCTAGACATTATGTCGATGAATTAGCAAAATTATTAACAAGTGAAGATCATATTTACAAAGGTGAAAATGATGATGAAAGTATGAAAACACTTGTTGATTCTACAATTGGATCAAAGCTTGGAGATAAAATTTTCGATAGTACTGTTACTATAGTTTTAATTTCAAAGAATATGCAGGAAAACAAACCTGAAAATGATCAATGGATTCCTTGGGAGATTTCCTATTCACTAAAAGAGCAATCACGTGAAGGCAAAAATAGCAAAACTAATGCAGTTTTGGCTGTAGTACTTCCAGATGAAAACGGCAGTTACGAATATTTTTTGACGTATAATCCAACCTGCAACAGTACAACACATAAAACAAGTACACTTTTTCAGATTCTTAGAGATAATATGTTTAATCTAAAAGATAAAGAATCAAATATAAGAGAATGCAATGGATCAAAGATTTATGAAGGCTCTCCTTCGTATATAAAATCTGTAAAATGGGAAAATTTTATCACTGACATAACTGCATATATTACTATGTCAACAACAATACGGCAAAATATTGATAAATACAATATAACAAAAACAGTAAAATAATTGTGTAAATAATTTAAGGAGAGATTCTAACTAATTTGAAATATAGATAACATAAAAAGAAATTTAAGAAAGGATGCAAAAAGAGTTCAATCAATCTTACGACAAAGTTTATATTAATTGCTTAGAGGCCGCAAATCAGTTAAATTATAATATCAAAAAAGAAAGTATGTCTGAAGGTTTGATAACTTTCAAGATAAAGATGTCTTTTTGGTCTTGGGGAGAAATATTTACTATTAAGGTAACAAAATCAAACAATCTAAATACTTTAATTTCGGTTGGATCCGTTAACGGTCAGATATATGATTGGGGGAAAAATGATCAAAATATTACTGAATTTATGGCTCTTACTGAAAACTTATTAAGCAAATGAAATTATTTTGTCACTGCAATATTTGCAAAAAAAAAGTACAACTGGCTTCTTCATCAAGCACGAGACAGGAATTTTCCAATAACTGGGGACAAAATTTTAATATAAATTGCCCACATTGTCAAAGTCAAACGCAAATTAACATAAATATGGTAAAGGCTGAATCATCTTTTAAAAATGGAATCGGAATTGGAGGAGTTATTGGTGGAATTCTAGGCGCTTTTGCTGGTCCGGCTGGAATGTTTTTAGGGGTTGGTCTTGGTGCCTCAGTCGGTGGGGGTGCTCGCTTGACAAATAAAAATGCAGTTGATGTTTTTAACAATTCTTATATTAAATAATTTGGCACGAAGAGTTTATTTTAGTTTTCACTTTGATCGTGATATTATTAGAGTATCACAAATCAGGAATTGTGGTGTTTTCTCGAAAGAAGATACAGAACCTTTTATGGATAAAGCTGAATGGGAAAAAATAAAGCAAAGTGGTGTCCAAAAAATTATAGATTGGATTAATGAACAAATGGATGGAACTTCTGTATTAGTTTTATGTATTGGATCTGAGACTAATTCAAGAAAATGGGTTAGGCACGAAATAAGAAAAGCTCACAATGAAAAAAAAGGTATAATTGGTATTCGAGTACACCAACAAAATAATTTCAAGAAAGAAACAGACCATCCAGGAATCAATCCTTTAAGTACGATGTATGATATGATTGATGGAAAAGAAGTCTATTTAAATACGCTTTATACGACATATGATTGGATAAGTAATGATGGACGAGCAAATATTCAAACCTGGATCGAAAAAGCAGCACAACAGGCTGGCAGATAATCTTAATATACAATAGTAAAATTATAAATGTTTGATATTTTTGAATACAAAGAGAAGATAAAAAGTGAATATAAGCTGCGAAAAGCCATTATAGATTTATTGGGTATTGTTGTCAAAGAAAAAAAATTCAGATTCACATTTAATGAGCTCTCTTTTGATACTGCTTTTTTGATAAGGAATAATATCCTAATTTGTTCAGATTCTACTAATTTAGATATTGGTAATTCTGCATTATTTTATTTAGAATTTCTCGATTATTATTTGAACAAATATTCCTTTAATTTAAGCGAAAACGCAGATGAAAACTTTCAATTTATTGAAAAAATTGAAGATGAATTGAAAATAACGGCTTCTACCCAAATTGGATTTTACCAATTTTTCAGACAAGTTAAAGGTTTTCTGCTCTTTCGTATGCAAAATGAATTTGATACTGATCTTAACAAATATATTCTTACTTTAAATAATGAATCAGGTCAAATTCTGTATGACTTCAATAGTGCATACTGTCTTATTGTTCCGTATTTAACAATTCCAGCCTCCATACTTTTTGAAAATCTTAAACATTTAATGATCACTTTGACTAATGATACTATGTATAATAGTAACACAGGAGATATTGGTATTGCAATACGTAAATATTGCAATTCTAATATTGTGCAAGGAAAAGCTTTACTACAATATTCCATCAAGAATGAAATACCTGTAATTCATAATTTAAACATTCCAATGATTGGCGGCATTTATGAAATAGAAAGAAATCTATTTTGGGATGAAATAGTACAGTACTATAAAACAGAGGAAAATAAAGTATCTATTATATGTGCTTTGGCTTCGACAATAGCTTTAACAAATGAAGAAGCAACAGAATATTACGAATTAATTGATACTGATGATAATCCGAATTTATATTCATTATTAAATCTGCCCAAATTTTACACCTCAATTATCAACAATAAGAATGTTACTAATAATTATTTAAAGAGCCTATGCTTTGATAAGCTTAAAGAGTTAATTGTAAATCCTGCTCAAAAGGTTAGAGGTACCACATTATGGGAAATCAGATTTATAGATGAATATGATATTGAAAAAGTACGACTGTTAAAAAGCCTAATTCAAACAGAGGATTTTGATAAAAAACAACTCAAAAGTATAGGGGATGTATTTACAAAACACAAAGATCTTCCAAGCTTTATAATTTTTCTGCGGTTATATATAGAAAAATTTAAAATTGATTTTGAAGCTGATTTTTTTTATTCTGTTATTTATTATTTTTATAAAGACGTTTCAGAAAATTTTTCAGTAGCACTGGTTGAGCTCCTTACAGATGATGTGGGAGAGATTAGATACCTCGCACACAAAATAATCGAACATATAGAATTGCATAATCATTCTTTTAAATTGGCTACAAATGTTCTACATTTAGATGAATTAACCCAGTATAAATTATGGGTATCGGTTCTATCAAAATTCAAAGAACCCAAAAAAACTTTACCAATATTGATACCTTTAATTGATTCGAGTTTCCCCTTTGTGCAGGAAGCTTTCATCTATAAACTAGAATTGTTAACGGAAGAATACGGCTCTTCTGTTATTGATTTGCTGAAGACTACTTTAGATTTAAACAATCTTCATCATAACGCTGTTATAAATAGAGTAACAGCATATGATGAAGCCTTTTATAAAAATATTTCGAAAAGAAATGCTATAAAGGAATTAAATCCATTTTATACTCAAGGGAAGTGGCTAAGGCTTCACTCTGAAAATTATGATAAAGCATTCAATCAAAAACACACAGAAGAAACTAATAAAAGAAGTTCGTTTTTACAATTTGTAAATAAGGTAACGCTTGCAAAAAGTGGCGGATGGAAACATGAAAAACATAAAAAAGTATCCAAATTGACTACGATTGGTGCAAGTATGGTACTACCAAGATCTATGTTTATAACACCTGAATTGATTGATTGGGAATTTCGCGTCAGCATTATAGAGAATTGGAAAAATAAATTTGAAGAATGGGAAGCAACAGTATAATTGTAAGTGAATATTTGCAAAGTCTTAAAGAAGATAAGGAATTGGATCATTTATTTCCAATGCTTCTTGTTTTAATGGGTTTTAAAATAAAATCGACACCAATACACTCAAAAGGGCAATCTCAATATGGGAAAGATGTTATAGCAGTAGGAATGAAAGATGGGGTAAAAAAAAGATTTTATTTTGAGATAAAAGGACATTCAGACAAAGACATTGACGACACTTCGTTCAATAAAAAAGACGGAATAAGAGAATCTATATTAGCCGCCAAAGATACTCCATTCGAGGACAAATCAGATGCTGAGTTTAATAAATTACCAGTTGAGATTGTTACTGTTCACAATGGTATTATCAAAGAAAATTTTCGTCCGCAATTTAATGGTTTCATATCCCGCGAATTTCCTGATGGAAACTTCCAGGATTGGGATATTTACAAACTTACAGATCTATTTTAGAAATACTTATTTAGTGAATATTTACTTACTGATGAAGAAAGCTTAAAATTATTTAAGCGTACATTGGTGCTGTTAGATGCTCCTGATTATGATTTCCAAGATTTTCACCAACTGGTTGATCTTCAGATATCCAGAGTCCCGGTGGTTAGGAGCCGAGCTTTTAAAAAATTATTTGCAACACTTAACCTGCTTTCATTTATAATTTTACATTACAGCAAAGACAACAATAATCTGCATCCGGCCCGTGAATGTCTTACTTATCTTGTTTTAAAAGTATGGTCGTGGATATTACAAAACAAGCTTGACACCAAAGAAGCTGTCCTTATTGAATACAGAAAGTTAATTCGTATTCATCATGATATGCTTGATGAATATTTTCAAAAGACTTTACCATCTGCAAAGATTGAAAACGGTCTATATTCGCAGCAAGGTGGTTTCTTTGAAGCAATCGGTTATCCGCTCAGAAGTTTTGAATACTTAAACTACTTGACATATCTTATGCAAGCCAGAAAATATTGGCCGAATTTTACATCACCACCTACACTTGCTAAAGATAAGGCGCTTGGAAAAGCCGGGAGATTATTATTAAAAGAAATTATAGAAAAAAATGATGGATGCTCCCGCCCAATAATTGATAATCATTCGATTGCTATCGTTAATGTATTTTTATATTATTTAAACGATAAAGATCTTCAGCAATCTGAAATAAATTTTTTAGCGGAGTACATCATGAAGATTTTTAATAATATACTTCTGATAAAACGTACAAGAAATCGATATCCCGAATTGAACAATAATTTAAAAGCACTCACAGAATTCGTTTCTACTAACAAACGACCACACAATTACACTGATAGCTCTACTTTATTAATTACTGTGCTTTTCGAATTCATTTCATTACTTAATGGCGATTCTATTTATAATGGATTTAAAACACATTTTAAGGAAAAATTTGATTTTCAAATAGCATGTCCAAACATCGATGAGTATGATATTGAACAACTGTTATTCGAAAAACATTTTGATGAAGAATTTTATGTTGAATCAGGAATAGAATTACAAGATGATATAAAAGATTTTAAATCTACAATACAAGATAAAGAAATTGAAAATATTTTATACAGGACTGATAAGGCTGGGTTCCCATATTTACGCAGTTTAGCACATATTTACTACGAAAATGAATTTTTCCCTGGTGAGTGGCGAAGACTTTTTCCCAAAAAGGAAAGTTTATCAGAAATAGAAAAGAAAACCAATTATATAGATAGCCATTCCATAAGCGATAGCGATGTTCCATCCAATTGATGTATTTTTATTTTATCCGTAGTTAATAAATCTAAATCTGTTATTTCAAATTTCATTTCGGGATACAGATTCAGATATTCATTCCCCCTCCAATTTCCAGACTTTGTTTCAATCGGTAAAATCGCAAGTTTATTTTCTTTAACTATTGAGTCTGCAATTCCAAGTTCCCAATTACACCATTTTGATCGTAAGCCATGATATGTAGCTAAAAACAAAAAATGTTTACTTTCTTGAATTTTAATTTTTATTGCATTTGCCGTATTCTTATTAGGTGTTTCAGGTAAAGAGTTATCTAACCAGTCAACATACAATTCTGAATCAAGTTTGTTGAATAGTAATCCTATTTTACTTACTATCGTTTTATCCAAATGACTATGTGAAAGAAAAATTGTCCTATTACTCGCTTTTTTTATTTTGCCCTCATTTCGTTTTCGTTCTATTTGTTCAAGAATATTCTGTTTTCCAATTGTTTTAACTTCTTTTTTGTAAAAGTCTTCTAAATTATTCTGCGAAATCAGCTTATTCATAAAATTTTAATTGGGGTTTAAGAGACAAACTTATTGAACCACTTTGATCTTGTATTAATTGAATAGTTTTGTTTCCCTCAATGTCAATACCATCAAATTCAATAGTATGTGATACCGTTTTTTCAATTGTTTCATATTTTACAACTTTAGTTATTGGGAGACTTTTTGCGATAACGTTCAAATATAATTCAAATGTTATATTTATTAATCACATGTTTCATCACCTATTTTGACAAAAAACCTATTGTCTGGATTTAAATATCTGCAATTGAGGGTAAATCTTTGGGGTGGCCCGTTTCAGTCATGCTTTATCTGCTGAATAATTTCGTTTCAGGCATGTTTATCATCGTTTGATTTCCTTTTCCGTTCGTGTTATTGTATATTCCAAATCCTGAACTTCAACATTGATTTTATTACATTTTTCAATAGGTTCCTTCCCAAACATTGAAATTGGAATTTTAGAAAATTTCTCTTTATCCTTTTCAAACTTCATAGCTATTCGTCTATAAAAAATAAGGTGGTGGATTAAGTTTGAACAGAAATAAGTCATTTGAAAATCTCTTTCAACGTCAAAAAGTTTTGTTATAACTTTTAATTCATCAGGATATTTTGTTTTCATATAGAATGACATTGATTCGGTTAAATCAAATTCTACTTTAACTTCCATTGTTTTTACTTCCGTAAACATAATTTTGGACGATGCAGGTATTATTCGGAGTCCATGTTTGTATGCGTTATATTCCTCTCTATTCACAAAGTCCTTAGCGATTGTTTTAATACCGTATTTGATTGCCTCAATACTTTCAGCTACTTCATCAAAGAATTCTTTAGGAAATTTTTCTGTTGAAAAAAGTCCAGTGTAGAAAAGATATTGTCCAATTGTTACATTATAGCCAAGATATACCATTTTTTCATCAAGGAAATCAAGTGCATTTTCATTTTCTGTGATATTCTTAATTTTCTTAAATGTTTCCTGCCAATTAGCATAAGTTAAAGTGAATAGTAGAAATTCTGCATCTTCTGGGTCTTTATCTTTAGGATTTAGAGCAAAAAATAATTCAAAAAAAGTTTCTATCGCGTGAAAATATGTTTGTCGCAAATCGCTTTTAAGTGTTCTTCTAAAAGTAGATGTATATTCTTTGTCAAAATCCTTTCCGAAAAATGCTTTTCCATACTTTGGTAGGTCTTCAAGCATTCCTTTAAGATAAGTTGCTTTGATTTTATGATAGTCTTTTTGATAAGTCTGGTAAAATATTCTTGGCTCAAATATCATTATCTTTTATTGTATTATGCTTGTCTCTTGCCTACAAGCGTTTGAAACATTTATGTTATATGAAATTATATTTTTCCAAAAAGTTATGCCTTCTTGTTGTAGTATGCTGATTTATATTCTCATCATTGCCAATTCCTTTGCAGTAAAGGCTTCAACAAGATATTTCGCGATCTTATTTGCTGAAACTTCATATTTGGTTTCTACGACAATAAGTAGAAAATTGAAAAGTTTAATGTACGATTGTAGCTTTTCGCTTGAAGGCTTAATTCTTTTGATTTGCTTTACTTTAATTTGTCGCTGCAGGGTTTCAATATTCATTCTCACAATCCCGATTCCTATTTCTTCGTCTGTACTTCCACGATGAGCAATAAAATTATGTCTTAATTCCATTATTTCAGTATGAGCTTCTAAAAATTTAATATTGTCTTTTGCGAAACATTCAGAAGGTTCAAGTTTTGGATGTTTTGCAGATTTTGCATCAGTAAAGCATTTTCCATAAGCTCCAATTATTGTATGCCACAATGAAGCAACAATTGTGGGGTGTAGGTTAGCGCTTGAAAGTATTTCACAAGCACTAATCATTAATTGCAAATCCGCACGCATGCTTTGATAACCAATAATTCCTTTTGCTAGAAAGCCGGGAATAGCAAAGTCAAGATATTCCCCATTATTTTCCTGCTTCACTTTTTCAATAAGTTGTCTTATCACTTTTTCTCTTTCCTGTGTCATATCCATTTTAATAACTATATTTCACAAAAACACTATTTAAACTTCAATTAATGTTTTTGTCTAAAAAAATATTATTACCCTCATTTTAATAACGTGACATAACTGGATACCAATGAATATCAAATTCCGTAAGCAGAATGGTATAAATTTCTTTCACAAATTGATCAGGCTTATTGTCATTTAAAGAAACGGCACCACTAATCTTATAATCTCCTTTCTTTAGAATATTTCCTATTCGTCTAGCTTCACTGTATATGGTCATATTAAATTTGCTTTCTGAGAAAAGCTCAAAAGGGTTAATTGATATCGTCTTTTTTATTTCTATGGGGTCAGAGAAGAGCTTACCCCATGAATGACTTGGACTATATATCAAATGATGATATCCACTATTGTAAGTCGGTAAGTTACTAAGTGAAAAAATACCAGAATTTGCAACTATTTGATCAGAGTTGTATAAAGTTGTAAGATCTGATTTATTATGGAACTCTGGTGTAGCATAAAAGACTTCATTATTGGGCATTTGTAGAGCTTTAAGAAGTTTATATTGTTCTTGATCCGTTTCAAGTTTTATTTTGTAATAGTCATGACCAAATACATTCCAATCCCTTCGAAAATAATTTGAAACTTTATCATAGTAAATAGGAATTTTAAACTGAAAAAAAATGTTTCCATTTATTTGTACATCGTATCCCCCTCCTTCACGACCTTCTTCCACAGTATTTGGAAAAATTGGTAAAGGGATGTTAGGGTAAAACTGCCTGATATATTCAAAAGTAAAACAAAAAGAAAATTGAGTTTCCGAAAAATCGCAAGGTTTCATTATTAGGAAATTAGTTATTATTTGTTATTTCTTAATGTTTTCTACTCAAAACTATGGCAATTTACAATCTAATTTTGGACCACATTGATTTTTGCCAGGGATATTCTTAACGAACCAACTGAAAAGAATAGATTAATCCTAAGTTTGTTTCTACCAACATGTAATTAAGGAACCCTCTATTAAACATAGAATCGGCAAAAATCAGGTATTATAAATAAAATTAGGATGTAAACGCTTAAAATGAAGAAAATAACGAAGTGATATGTATTCGCTATGTGAACATGGTAAAATAATGAACAAAATAATTACAGATCAGAATCTGCCCCCCAATATAATTAGATTTGGCAGGACCATTTTATGACTTGGAAAATTTGCTGAATATTCGTTACCGTAAAGGTAAAGGCGTTTTACACACCAACCTGTTTAGCAATAATTGTAAGAGTGTCAGCCTTGCATCTGTAAAATTTCACCAGGTCATCTATTCCTCCATTTAAATAGAAATCCAATTCTTCAGCATGTTTCATAATCTTTGATCCTGCTTCATTATCAGAAAATTTTATTAATTGACTTGCTTCATGAAGAAGTTGCTGAAGAAATCCACTGTTTGCAGAATCTGAATGTAAATTTTGAATTTTCTTTTGAATACCAACAAGAATAATTTTTTGATTAGCCGGTATCGGTTTTATAATATTTCCGTTTGTTGGTTGAAAATCTCTTTCGGTCATTCTTATTTTTTTTTTATAAGCGTGAATTTAGTGTTAAAAATTGTTTCTTTTTATAACCTGGAAAACATTTCAATTTTTATGATGAAATTTTTTACCAACTCTTAAAATATAAAAATGTCCGGTTGTTATTATTGATTTAAAGAACACATAAAAAAAATTTGATTCGTAATGATTTTTGATAAAAAACATAGGAAAATCAAATGAATTCTGAATTAATATGATGTATTGATTTGATCTGTTGATTTGATCTGTTGATTTGATCTGTTAATTTGATCTGTTGATATGATGTATTGATATGATGTATTGATATGATGTATTGATATGATGTATTGATATGATGTTTTAATCATCTACCCCCTCCATGATTTAATCACGTATCACTCACATAATCAAGCATTTATTGATATTTTTTTGTTGGTAAAATTGGCGAGTACTGATCGGTTGATTTGTAGTGTTTTCATGATGTTTTCAAAATATTAGTCATGTATTAAGCACCGTTAGCCATATATTACTCATATAATCAAGTACTTATTCTTATGTTTTTGTTATGAGTTAGCAAGGTATTGGTAGTGTAAATGTGGTGTTTTCATGATATTTAATTGTGTATTCCCATCAAATTACGTTACTACATCAGCCATGTATTTAGTCATGTATTTTTGTTGTGTTTTCGTGTTGTTTGAACTATATGCCATAATAGTCATGTATTTAGTCATGTATTTAGTCATGTATTTAGTCATGTATTTTAATTATTACTGCTTGAATTTTATACATATATCACTCATGTAATCAAGCGTTTACAGATATTTTTTTGCTATAAATTGGCGGAGTATTGATTGGTTGATTTGTAGTGTTTTCATGACATTTTAATATCATGTATTTAAGCAACCTTTAGCGATGTATTACCCGCTTAATCAATAACTTGATCTTATGTTTTTGTCTGTGAGTTAGCAAAGTATCAGCATATAATTGTGGTGTTTTCGTGGTGTTTCATCATTTTCACAGTTTTTGATGTTTTTGCGTGACTAAAACAAAATTATTGTTTTTTTTGATTTTTAAAATACAATATAAATACGTGTAAATCAATACATTATCATCAGTTTTATTGTAGAAAAAGTTTTAATGTATTATGCTTTTTATGATGGATAATTTGTTGGTTTTTTTTGTTGATTTTTTGATAAAACATTAAATAATTCATTTTTTTTTGATGTTTTATCATGATTTACGAAGCGAAGATTTTTTGAACCTAATTATCTGAAAATTTTGTAAAATCCAAATTTTTTTTTGTAGAATACAAATAAAAATTTGTGAAATACAAAAATTAAAATTGTTATAGTTGAAATAAAAATTCTCATAACTACAATTTTTATTTCAATTTTACGAATAAAAATTTGTAAAATAGAAATTATTGGATCATTTTCGATTTCTTAGGATGTTTGAGAATGTGGATTTAAAAATCGTGTGAAACATACGATTTATTTTGAAAACCAATGAAATTTTGCTGTATTATGATGATTTACCGGTGAGGATTTTTTTGAAACCAAGAACGCAAAAAAACTAGCAATTTTATGAAATTGTTTTTTAGTTTTAAAATTTAGAATTTTTGTATTTTACAAAATAAATTTTGTAAAATACAAAATATTGAATCATTTTCAATTTCTTTGGAAGTTTAAGAATAGGTAAAAAGGTCAGTGAAATTTGCCTCAAAAGTTATATGGTAAAGTTCTTTGAATACTTTGGAATCATGATTGAAAAATTCTGTAAAAAAACAATTAAAACGTATATCAAAAGTTCTTGAAAAATATGAGGGGGAGTTCTTAAATGTGACGTGAATTTTTTTAAAAATGCAGATTAATAAATCATTCTAATTTCTTTAAATCTTCAAGAATAGAATTAATAAGTAAGTGGGATTTTATCAAAAATTGTTCTGGAAATTCATTATTTAAGTTTTATCGTTTGAATGTTTATAAAACATTTTGAAACCGGGCCAAAAATTCACGATAATTTTTGTTTTTTTAATTACCAATTTCTTTTGGAAATGATTCATTAATCACATGAACATCGAGTTCCCCAAGTCACATAAATAATAAAAAGCAGGAATATTTCCTGCTTTTTATTATGCCATTTTATTTTTTTGTCAATTCCTTAGAGAATATTTCACAAGTTTCAGCAAGCCGAACAAATTCTGCCCTGTAACCATCTTCGTCTTCACCTTTAGCAACTTTTGCCATAGCAATAACCTCTTTGTAATTTGAAGTTCCTTTATATTTTGAATCCTTCAATAACAATCCAAATTCGATAACTGCTGTTGCAAACTTAAAGTTGTTAGAGATAGCTTCAAAAGGCAACTGTTTATCTAATAAGGTCTCCACAATTAATTTGCTTGTTGTGTCATTTGGTTCTTTGTACCGGAATTTAATGGTCATTAATTCGTTACCATGAGAAGTTGAATTATTAATCAATTTCTGATATTTTAAAGAATCAATATTATCTATTACTTCATTGGAAGAGCTTGGAATGATTTCATATACAGCGGTAACCGAATGTCCTGAACCTATTTCTCCTGCATCCTTTTTGTCATTATTAAAGTCTTCATCGGCAAGCACTCTGTTTTCATACCCAATTAGTCGATATGCTTTGATTTTAGAAGGATTGAACTCGATTTGTATTTTCACATCTTTAGCTATTGTATATAAAGTAGCTCCCATTTCTTTCACTAATACTTTTTTAGCTTCTAAAACATTATCGATGTAGGCATAATTTCCATTTCCTTTGTCTGCCAATTGTTCCATTTTAGAATCTTTGTAATTACCTGTTCCAAATCCTAAAACAGTTAAAAAGATACCATCATTTCTTTTTTCTTCAATCAAGCTGCTTAACTCATCATCACTTGAAACGCCTACATTAAAATCTCCATCAGTAGCTAATATCACTCTATTATTGCCTGATTTGATGAAGTTTTCTTTTGCCATTTTATAAGCTAAAACAATACCCTCCCCACCTGCTGTTGATCCTCCTGCACTTAATTTATTTAGGGCTTCAAAGATTTTATCTTTTTTACTACCACGGGTCGGAGATAAAATTAGTCCCGCTGCTCCAGCGTAAACCACAATGGATACTTTGTCCTGTTCCCGCAATTGCTCAACCAATAAGGTTAAGGCTGACTTTAATAAAGGCAATTTATCAGGTGAATCCATTGATCCGGAAACATCAATCAGAAATACTAAATTAGTTGGTGCTAAATTTTCTGTTTCTATTTTTTTCCCTTTTAGTCCAATATGTATTAACTGGTGTGCCGTGTTCCAAGGACATTCAGATACTTCAGATGTAATTGAAAAAGGTTGACTTGCTTTGGGTTTCGGGTAATCATAAGAAAAATAATTGATCATCTCTTCGATTCGTACAGCATTTTTTGGCGGTAGATGACCATCGTTAATAAACCTTCTAACATTACTGTAGGAGGCTGCATCCACATCAATTGAGAATGTAGAAAAGGGATTGTTGTTGATTTTTTTGAATTCATTTTCTTTTATACTTTGGTACTCTTCTGAGTTAGATCCGTAACCAGACACCTTTACCCCATCAATATAATAGGCTGTAGCACTTGCACGAGATCCTCTTACATTTAATACCGGACTTTCATCCGACTGGTAAATACCTGCAGAAGTTGCAGCAACTGAATTTATACTTTTTGAAGCCATATTTTGGTATTCTTCCCGCGTAACAGTAGAACCTGATTTCGTATCAGGGTCAATTAAAGGCATACTATAAGTTATAATCTCAACCGATTGTAAAGTAGCAGTAGTACCTTCCATTTTAATTTCCAAAAAATTGGTTTGTCCGTTTTCTACTTTAACACGAGTAATTTGTGATGTTTGATACCCAACATAATTAACCTTGATTGTATAAATTCCAACATTAAGAGAATCAAACATACATTCTCCTAATATATTACTTGTTCCAACTGCAATTTTTCTCCCCTTCTGTTCAATAGATATATTGGCAAAAGGAATCTCTTCCATTGTTGATTTTTCAGTAATTTTAATTTTCACTGATCCAGTTTGTGCGAATAGCAAAGTGTTTCCTAGAAACACGATTGCAAAAAACATTTTTTTCATAATGGTTTTGTTTTTAAGGTTAATACTTGAAACTGGAGATGTGTTTTCAATTAACTACAACGCAGGAGGTGAAAACAAGTTTGCCAAAATGAATGGAAGGTTGTTAAAAGGATATTAATGGTAGCATTTAGCTCAAGTACGGTATGGCAATAGACAAACTCTCAAGAACAAATTGAATTTATGTTATGGGATCGCGCCCCGATTCGAAGGCCGCCTTGAAGTACATTCATCTCTTTCGATTCCCGGATACATTCAAATTCGGTGAAGCATCGGTGAAATGTACGTTGTTTCCATTAAAAAAACCTATTGGAATTTTAAAAAAAGTTTTCAATATATTAGACAAGCTAACAACATTATCTATGAAAATATATTTAATTTGTAGTTAAATAAGCAGACCTAAAAACTGGGAGGGTTACACTAGTTTGTTATACATTGAAGTCCTATTACCCGCAGGTCGCAATACTTAAAAGTCCTTTCGCACCCCTTCTCTAAGTCCTTAAAAAAAGGTCGTAATACATAGTTTGTAAAATAAACAATGGTCGAATTGTTATTTGATGATTAGTTTTAGAACTGTTGTTTCTTTTCCTGTTTTGATGTTTATAAAATAAATTCCTTTCGGCTGGCTGCTTAAATCAATTTCTGAATTCCGATTTTTGATTTCGGATTGGTAAACAATTTTACCAAGAACATTACTAATTATAAGCCCATAATCATTTTCTTTTGATGAAATTCTAAATGTTCCATCACTTGGATTTGGATATAAACTAAAACCATTTACCATCTTTTTTTCAGCTATTTCATTAGTTGATAAAGCATACTTAAATATAGTCCCAGCACCATGTAGACCGCCATGTTGGGTCATTCCATATAAAAATGTGCCATCAGAAATAAAAGAGCCTGCAGGACAACTTCCATTTAACGAACCTGAAAAATCAAGTAACTTTGAATAGCCAGTTCCATCGAGCATTATTTTAAAAACCGCTCCAGAATCGCTTAAACCACCATTATAAGTCATTCCATATTCAAAGGCTCCCTCTGAAAGAAGAGCACCATTAGGATATTTTCCGTTTACCCCGCCCGCAAAATCGTGTAATTTTGTATATCCAGTTCCATCAGATTTTATATTAAAGATAACTCCGAAATTATTTGTTCCTCCTTGCCACGACATACCATATAGATTAATTCCGTCTGAAATAAGGTCACCAAAAGGGAGATTCCCATTTGTAGTACCATCAAAATCAAGTAACTTGGAATATCCTGTTCCATTAGACATTATTTTAAATATTGTCCCTTTATTATTTATGCCACCACCAACAGTCATTCCATAAAGAAAGGTTCCGTCAAAAATAAGAGAACCTGTTGGGCCACTTCCATTTGTAGCTCCCGTAAAATCAATTAGTTTGGAATATGCCGTTCCGTCAGGCATTATTTTAAAAAGGGTGCCGCAACCAGTCGTACAAGAACCTGTACCCCCATACTGTGTCATTCCATAAAGGAACGTTCCGTCAGAAACAAGAGAGCCCCATGGAATGCTTCCATTTGCAACGCCTGAAAAATCAAGCAGTTTGGAATATCCTGTACCATTAGGCTTTATTTTAAAAACAACTCCTTTATCGTTTGTGCCACCTTTACTTGTCATTCCATAAAGGAATGTCCCGTCAGAAATAAGAGAGGCATAAGCATTCTTTCCATTTGAAGTGCCAGCGAAATCTAGAAGTTTAGAATACCCCGTTCCATCGGGCTTTATTTTGAAAACTACTCCCATATTGCTTGTCCCACCGTAATAAGTCATTCCATAGAGATACGTGCCATCTGAAATAAGAGAACCAGCAGGAGTACTTCCGTTTGTAGAACCTGAGAAATCAAGAAGTTTAGTGTATTGCGCATTTACTACTAGAAAATATGAAGTAATAAACAGGATGGTTGTAATTATTTTCTTCATTCAATTTTGTTTTTTGATTTTTTTCTATTGATTTGGCTCTTCGATATCGCCCATTTTTTTGAGTGGTTACAGTCTCCTCATTTTATTTTTTTGTCGTCAGTACTTCGTAACACCCAGTTAGTAAAGTAAACAACGGTTGTATTTGTTATTGAACAATAATCTTTTCTGTGTAAATTCTCTTCCCATCATAAATTTTAACAAAATAAATTCCTTTAGGAGAAGCAGAGAGATCAACTTCGTATAATGATTGTTTATTGAATTTTGAATTAGAATAAATTTGTTCTCCGAGCATATTGTAAATTGTTGCTTCCAAATACCTTATATTTTCTGAATTATCAATTGTTATGTTGAACTTTCCATTGTTAGGATTAGGGTATAGATTAAAAGTTTTTGCCTCATCATTTTCAACTATTATAGTCGAGATACCATATTTAAAGATTGCACCAGCATTGTTGATCCCCCCGCCAAATGTCATTCCATAAAGAAAATTTCCGTCAGAAATAAGCGAGCAATCATAGAGGGGAAAGCTACCGTTTACATTTGAGAAATCAAAAAGTTTAGAATAGCCTGTGGCGTCAGGCTTTATTTTAAAAACCACTCCCATGCTATCTGCCCCACCCCAACGTGTCATTCCATACAAAAATGTTCCATCGGAAAAAAGCGATCCACTAGGCAGCCATCCGTTTGTCGAATTAAAATCGAGTAGTTTAGAATACGCAGTGCCATCATTCATTATTTTAAAAACTACTCCCATATTATCTGTACCTCCATCTGTTGTCATTCCAAAGAGAAAAGTACCGTCAGAAATAAGGGAACCATGTGGATGCTGTCCTTTCAAAGTTCCATCAAAATCAAGTATTTTAGAGTATGAGGAGCCATCTGGCTTTATTTTAAAAATTGTTCCTAAGTCGTTTGCTCCACCAAAAATTGTCATTCCATACAAAAAAATACCGTCAGAAATAAGGGTGCCATTGGGTCCGTTTCCATTTGAAGCGCCTGCAAAATTGAATAAGGTGGTATATCCAGTTCCATCAAGTTTTATTTTAAAGATATACCCGCACCCCCCTGTGCATGAGCCAGTTCCGCCACCTCGTCTCAATCCATAAAGAAAAGTTCCGTCAGAAAAAAGAGAGCCGTACGAGGAAAATCCGCTGCTACTATTAAAATCAAGTAGTTTGGAATATCCAGTTCCATCTGGTTTTATTTTAAATATAACTCCAGAAAGATATAGTCCCCCTGCGCGTGTCATCCCATAAAGAAAGGTCCCGTCATAAATAAGAGAACCGATAGGAGTCTTTCCATCTGTGTTATTAAAATCGTGTAGTTTTGAATACGAAGTTCCATCTGGCTTTATTTTAAAGATTACTCCATAATTGTTTGTGCCGCCTTGACTTGTTACACCATACAAAAAAATTCCGTCAGAAATAAGAGAACCGTACGGTGCTTTTCCATTTAAAGTTCCATCAAAATCGAGAAGCTTGACGTATTGTGCATAGCATAGGTTACACAGAGTGAGTGAAGAAATAACACAAATGAGTACGGTTGTTGTAATTTTTTTCATTTTTTTTTTATTATATAATTGATATTCGTGTGGCTTTTAAGAAACACCATTTTTTTATTAAGTGCTTGAGGCCTCCACGTATTGTTTTTTGTCTGTCGTAACCATTTCTTTGCGATTTATTAAAAATAAATTTATACCGATGTGAAATATTTTTGCCACCCAGTGCGTTACACCCATTTCGTTGTATCCACTTCGTTGTACACGTATAATAAATAACGGTCATAAATTCTTTAGCAACCAACGGTCGTAAAAAACAATATGGAAGGTCTCACTTACAATTATTATAATCTGTAAACATAGTTCTTACATCATTGTAAGAATACCAATTACTTTTAAACTTAACCAATACTTCTTCACAGTCAGATAAATATGTTTGGAAATATTCTAAAAAAGGTCGAACGTCACTATATGTTATTGTCCCTGGACCAGAAGGACTGCCATCTGCTTGTGGAGCCATATTTGAAGTTTTACCATAGTCTGTTGTTAAAGAAATACTTTCTTGCACAAAATTATATTCAGTTTCTAATTGTTTTTTAAATATATAAATAGGTTTATTGTCTAATTGCTCTCCACTGGAGGTATATAATGTAGCCTTCCCTTTGACCAGTTCTTCAGCAAAAAAAAGCACTGTTTTGTTATGATTAACATTAAAACTTTTATAAAATAATCCGTTCAGCCAGTATCCTGATATTTGGTTTGGAAGTAAAACCATAAATTTCCCTAAAGAATCTATTACTTCTATTTTTCTAAATTGATTTATTTGATTCAATATTTTATTTTTATTTAATAAAATAAAGCAGTTCTGTTTTTTATTTAAATTATCTAAATAAAAAGTTTTAACAGTATCTTTTGGTGTAGTGTCAATAATGCTAACCTGTTTAAGAGGAAGAGGTTTTCCTTCGTATTCATAAGCTTTTCTTTTTACACCATTGTACAAATAATATTTAAGATCGCTCATGTGAATATAATCGTTCCTAATAGCTTTCTTTCCTAAGTGGTCGTAGTAAATCCAATTGGTCTTAACCAATGTTATTTTACATAAAATAGAATCACCTTCTTTTTTATAAATTCTATCGTTTAAGTCTTGTGAAAAAGCTTTGAATGAAAAGAGAATAAATAACAGTAAGAATATTCTTTTCATTTTTTTGTTTTATTAAATCCTTGGTTACAACAAAGTACGATTCCTTAAACTTGCCTAAAGTTCGTAACGCAAATATCGTGCTGTCCGGTCAAGATACACATTTCAGTCGATGCTCAAAAATAATTTTTGAAAAAGGCAGACTTCAAAAAAGTCCATAAATCAGTACGTTTTTTTTCACAGTTCATAACGCAAAGTTCCTAAAATAAACTACAGTCGTATTTTAACATTTTTATTTTTAAATGAAAAATACAATGGTCTAAAAGTTCTTTAAACATTTTCGTAACACATAGTTCGTGAAATGATTAACAGTCGTATTGTTATTGAACAATAACTTTTTTCGTGCGAATTTCCTTGCTGTCAAATATTTTTACAAAATATATTCCTTTCGGTTGTTTACTTAAATCAATTTCTGATTTCTGATTTTTAGTTTCGGATTGATAAACATTTTCTCCAAGAACATTAGTGATAATTAGCCTATAATCATTTTCTTTTGTTACAATTGTAAATGTTCCTTTTGTTGGGTTTGGGTAAATATTAAAATTAATGCTTGTATTTTTTTCAGTTATTCCATTGGTTACTAAAGCATATTTAAATATTGTTCCATAACCATTTATGCCACCGTAAGCTGTCATTCCATATAGATAAGTACTATCAGAAATAAAAGTACTGAAAGGGTTTTTACCAACTGAAGCGCTTGCAAAATCCAATAAATTGACATAATTGGTTCCGTCAGATTTTATTTTAAAGATTACTCCCGAACTGTCTGCCCCGCCATACCTTGTCGTCCCATAAAGAAAAGTTCCGTCAAAAATAAGAGAGCCCATAGGAGTGCACCCATTAGCGCCTGTGAAATCAAGTAGCTTAGAAAAATTAGTTCCATCTGGTTTTATTTTAATGATTACTCCCATATTGTTTATACCACCATTCCTTGTTATGGCATAGAGAAATGTTCCATCAGAAACAAGAGTACTCCCGGAATACTTTCCGTTTGCAGTGCCTGTCAGGTCGAGCAACTTTAAATACCCCGTTCCATCTGGCTTTATTTTAAAAATTGTCCCATAATTGCTTGAGCCACCACCATTTGTCATCCCATAGAGAAATGTACCATCAGAAATAAAAGAGCCATGAGGATAGCTGCCATTAGAAGTGCCCGCAAAATCTATAAGCTTAGAATATCCTGTTCCATCGAGCATTATTTTAAACACGACACCGTAACCGTTTGCTCCACCATTGCTTGTCATTCCATAAAGAAAGGTTCCATCCGAAAAAAGATCACCATTAGGACTCGATCCGTCCGTCCCGATAAAATCGTGCAGTTTAGAATATCCTGTTCCATCGGGTTGTATTTTGAAGATAACTCCTTTATTGTTTGCGCCTCCGCCAGGTGTCATGCCATATAAAAAAGCTCCAACTGAAATGAGGGAGCCCCAAGGATTGCTACCATTTGTAGAACCTGCAAAATCGAGTAGTTTAGAAAACCCTGTGCCATCTGGCTTTATTTTAAAGATTATTCCCAAATCGTTTGTTCCACCAAAAAGTGTCATTCCATACATAAATGTTCCATCAGAAATAATTGAGCCGAGAGGGGTACTACCGTTTATGCTATCAAAATCGTAGAACTTTGTGCATTGTGCTTTTATAGTAAGAAAAAAGTTTGCAATAAAGAACATTACTAAAATTGATTTTTTCATTTTATTTTTTTTTAATTATTTCATTT
>JAZKBX010000166.1:3664-6397 GCA_040388455.1 Bacteroidota bacterium | reverse complement strand
ATACTTCGTCAAATGCAATATGAACAGGAGTTATATTGATATTTGTTAAGTTCATTGAAATTTGGGCAACACCATATTCTTCAATGAACCAACCAATTGCTTTTACTGATTTTAAGGAACCCGGAATATTAACAGGGTTTCCTTTTTCATCTGTAACAATTTTTCCGGTAACCTGATTTCCTTCACGTTTTACACGCCCTGCTTCGCGCACATCAAATGCAATGGAATTGGCTCTTCTGGTAGAGGTTGTGTTTAGATTAATATTATAAGCAACCAAAAAATCGCGGGCACCAATTACGGTAGAGCCTGATTTTATAGAATGTTCGGCAGGACCGAAATCCGGTTCCCATTCCGGTAATTTTATTTTTTTAAAAAAACCTTCGTATTCCCCACCACGAATAACAGAGAGATTGTTGCGATCTTTATTTGCCTGAGCTGCTTCGTATAAGTATATCGCTATGTTTAATTCTTTTCCAACTCTTGCGCCTAATTTTTTAGCGTATTCGGCTGTTTCTTCCATTGAAATTCCGGCAATAGGAATAAGCGGACAAACATCTGTAGCACCCATACGAGGATGCTCTCCTGTATGTTTGCTCATATCAATTAATTCACTTGCTTTTTTAATGGCCTGAAAAGCCGCTTCAATAACAGCTTCAGGATGCCCTACGAAAGTTACAACGGTTCGATTGGTTGCTTTCCCAGGATCTACATTCAATAATTTAACTCCTTCTACCAATTCAATTTCATTGGTAATTTGTTTGATAATATTCATATCATTCCCTTCACTGAAATTAGGAACACACTCTATTAATGGATAATTCATAATTGTAAATGTTATAAGTTTTGGGTTATTCTTTTCCTTAATGGTTTTTCAATGTATAAAAATGCAAAAGAAGAAATTAATATCAAAGTAATCAGGTAAAGATAAAATATTATCGGTTTAGGAGGGCTAAAACTTGTATACTTCAACATTTGTTCAAACCATTCGCGAACAGGATGTTGCAGAATATACATTGCATAACTTATATTGCCTAAAAATACAAGTGGTTTTAAGATAAATAAAGTAGTGATTCCTTTTTGATTCATTTGTAAACTAATAATAATCAGAACAAAAAGTGGTGCTAATAAACCATTATGCACCCAGGGTACAATAAAATTACCGGTAGCCATAAGTAAAAACAAGAGTAAACCCGACATTAACACAACAGCATTTGAAGTAAAATTTGTGCAGTTGAGCTTTGTTCTAATCTTGATAATACTTGCAGTCATTCCAAAAATAAAAACATTTATATGAAACAATGGATTATATAGAATAAATTCTTGCCATGATCTGCTTTCCGGGAAATCAACCGATTTAAGGAGAATGTGGGATATTGCGCTGATAATCCAAATGCTAAGTGTGAAAAATATATTTTTTTTTGTTGACGACAGTTCGAACATATTTAAAAGAAAAGGAAAACACAAATAGAAAAAAAACTCAACCGATAATGACCATGCAGGGAAATTGATCTCAAGGCAGATTCCCGGCACCCAAGCATGCAACCCCAATAATTGAAGTATAATACTATTTCCCTTCGGAACCGAATGAAATAATATAAATCCAGAAACCAATGCAATCACAAATCCAAATAAATACAGTGGGTAAATACGTGCGAAACGCTTCAGGTAAAAGCTTTTTTTATCGATCAAACGATTTTCCGTTTTGTAATATACATGAGATAAAATGTAACCCGACAAACAAAAAAAATAGCTGACCGCAAATGCACCTTCTTTTGCAAATTGTTGAAGCAAGCCATTATTAAATGGAAAACTATCTTGCCCGTAATGGAAAACAATAATGGTCAAGGCTGCCAAAAAACGTGTAAAAGTAAGTTGTCTTATTTCCATTAGGGATAAACATTTTCAGATTTGGTAAAATCAGAATCAAGAGTTGAAATTTGATTTTTTGTTCTTAATCATTCCTTACATCATACCGAAAATTTAAACAACTTTCCCATTAATAATTACAGTTTCAATCAAATTACTTCCAAAGGAATAAGGAATAAATGAATAATTCGGAATTTCTTTTGTAATAAATACGTTTGCTTGTTTCCCAATAGCAATGCTCCCATGTGTTTTGCTCAAATCCATAGCATAAGCTGAATTTATTGTAGCTGCATTGATGGCCTCTTCAGGCGTCATTTTATATTGAATACAACAAATAGAAATCATTAAATTCATATTTCCACTTGGGCTGCTTCCGGGGTTATAGTCACTTGCAACGGCAACAGGCAAACCCGCATCAATCATTTTGCGTGCCGGTGGAAATGGCAAACTCAAAAAGAAAGCGGCACCGGGTAAAACGGTTGGCATTGTTTCCGAATTTAACAATGCTTCTATCTCTTTATCACCAACAAATTCTAAATGATCCACGCTGATGGCACCAACTTCAATACCTGCCAACGTTCCACCGAAATTGCTCAATTGCTCCGCATGTACTTTTGGGATCATCCCGTGCTTTTTGCCGGCTGTAAGGATTTCAATAGTTTCCTCTTTTGTAAAATAATTTTGTTCACAGAAAACATCGCAATAATCAGCCAGCTGTTCTTCGGCAATTACAGGCATTATCTCATTGATAAGTAACTTGATATAATCTCCCTTTCGTTCTTTATATTCAAGAGGAACCGCATGTGCACCAAGAAAAGTAGCTTTAATAATGAGCGGAGAACGTGTTTTTAATTTTTTGATCACTCT
>JAZKBX010000166.1:0-3654 GCA_040388455.1 Bacteroidota bacterium | reverse complement strand
CTTAAGCCATAACCACTTTTTATTTCAACAGCACCTGTCCCTTGCAACATAATTTCATTTAGCCGTAACAAAGCGCTTTCAACCAATTCCTCTTCTGTTGCCTCTTTCAATTTTTTTGCAGAATTTAAAATCCCACCGCCTCTTTGAAAAATTTCCTCATAGGTTAATCCATTGATACGGTCAACAAATTCGCCTTCCCTGCTTCCTGCGTAAACGATATGGGTATGGCTATCGCACCAGCAAGGAAATACCAATTTATCTGTTGCATCAATGATGGTTAGATTTGTCCAATCGGAAATACCTTCCCAATCCTCCATTTTACCGAATCCTACAATCTTGTCATTTTCAAGTGCAAGCCAGGCATCATCAATGCAGAAAAGGTTTTTCATATCTTTCCCAACCACTTTCAATTGGGGACTTTCTTCAACCTGAACCAGCTGTTTTATATTTTTTATTAAAATTTTCATAATGAACAATATTTGCTAAAAGTAGGAGTTATTGCATAATTTAAAAATTAATACTGTCTAAAAAATAAAATTTATATCTTTCACTTCTACTAATAGAATTTTTCAATACAAAAAACTTGCCCTGGGGCTGATTTAACCTAGATTTACATATCAAAAATGAAAAAATACACTACTCAATTTTATCTCATTTGCCTTCTTATTTTTATTTCCTTCTTATCTAAAGCACAAACAAGTCAAAAATATACCATTTCAGGCTTTATAAGCGAAAATGGCAGTAAGGAAAGTCTTCCTGGTGTAAATGTTTATGCACCCAAGCTAAAAGCCGGTGCTACATCTAACAACTATGGCTTTTTCTCACTAACACTGCCAGCCGACTCGGTGGAACTGGTAGTAACCTATGTTGGTTATCAGCCCCAGATATTCAAACTTGATCTAAAAAAGAATATTCAGCTGGATGTTTCTTTAAAAACCAGTATTGATTTGCAAACAGTTGAAATTTCTGCTGAAAAAGCGGAAAAAATAAGCCAGGAAGTACAAATGAGTAAAATTGACCTTCCTGTGGAACAAATAAAAAACCTGCCTGCATTATTAGGAGAAAAAGACGTATTAAAGGCAATCCAGCTATTGCCCGGTGTACAAAAAGGAAGTGAAGGCAGCAGTGGTATTTATGTTCGTGGCGGTGGCCCGGATCAAAATCTGATTATCCTGGATGACGCAACTGTATACAATGCGACACATTTATTCGGTTTTTTCTCATTATTCAATGGCGATGCATTAAAAAGTGTAGAACTTACCAAAGGCGGGTTTCCGGCACGTTATGGCGGACGTTTATCATCCGTTATTGAAATGCAAATGAAAGATGGAGATAAACAAAAGATCCGTGGAGAAGCAGGTATCGGCCTTATCTCTTCAAGGTTAACATTGGAAGGGCCAATTATTAAAGACAAATTATCATTTTTGGTTTCTGCCAGAAGAACTTATATTGATGCCATTGCTCAGCCACTTATAAAAAAACAAACTGGCGTTAATACCGGTTATTATTTCTATGATTTTAATGCGAAACTTAACTATGTAATCGACTATAAAAATAAAATTTATCTGAGTGGCTATTTTGGTAAAGACAAATTTTATCTCAAAGATAAGGTTGATGCCAATTACAGCTCTGAAGCAAGCCTGGCATGGGGAAATGCGACAGGAACATTAAGATGGAACCACTTGATTAATGAGAAAATATTTTCAAATGTTTCACTCATTTATACAAATTTCCTGTTCGACATTGGGTTAAAAGAAAAATACAGCGGAGACTTCTTCAACCTGAACTATTATTCGGGCATTAGAGATTATTCTGTTAAATGGGACGTTGATTACTCGTTAAATACGAAACACTATTTAAAAGGCGGGGTACTTGCAACATACCATTACTTTAGTCCGGGTGCTATTGTTATTAAAAGCTCCAGCCCAACCGACAACTTAAACAAACCATCACGAATAGATACTTATGAAACAGCAATATATGTAGAAGACGATTTTAAAATAAGCGATAAATGGCGCACCAATGCAGGCTTCCGTTTCAGCAATTTTAACGTAAGGGGCAAGAGTTATTTCAATCCTGAACCACGTATAGCCGTTCGATATTTATTAAAAAGTGATTTATCACTTAAAGCAAGTTTTGCAACAATGAACCAGTATTTGCATTTGCTTTCTAACTCAGGCATTGGACTCCCTACTGACTTATGGGTTCCTGCAACAGACAAAACAAAACCACAGCAATCGCAACAGGTTGCTTTAGGAATAGCTAAAGATCTTACCATAAAAAATGCAGATTTTATGGCCTCAATTGAAGGGTATTACAAAACATCAAAAAATATAATTGGTTACATTGATGGAGCATCTTTTTTCAGTGTAGATCCAACAGCAGGCTCTTCTGAATTTTCATACGAGGATGTTGTAACAACTGGTAACGCTGAAAGTTACGGAGCGGAGTTTTTGTTCCAGAAAAAATATGGCAAATTCAGTGGTTGGATAGGCTATACCCTTTCATGGACATGGTTACAATTTGATGCACTGAACTTTGGAAACAGGTTCCCGGCACGCTATGATCGCAGGCACGATCTTTCAGTTGTCGGTATTTACAAAATGAGCGACCATATTACCTTATCTGCCACATGGGTTTATGGTACGGGCAATGCTATAACACTGCCTTTATCAAGTTACCAGGCTGTTGCGCAAAACGCTCATCCACAGGAGTACAATAATTCGTATACCATTAATGATTATGGTTCAAAAAACAGCTTCAGAATGGCTCCTTATCACCGTTTTGATATTGCCATTCAGTTTCACAAACAAAAGAAAAAATACGAACGTACATTTGAACTTGGTGTTTACAATGCTTACAACCGTAAAAATCCATTTTACTACACTACCGTATATGACCCTAATACACAACAAACCAAGCTAAAACAAATTTCCTTATTTCCGCTTATCCCCTCTATATCCTGGACATGGAAATTTTAATTAATAAAATATAATAAACCCTATTCATCTATTATTATGAACCGTTATATAAAATTAATTGCATTAAGCCTCACTCTTGGTTTTAGCGCCTGCGAAAAAGATGCAGATGTTGAGCTTCCGGCTGTAGAATCAAAACTGGTAATAAGTTCTTTTATATCCCCTGAAGATACGATTGTAAAAGTGGGTGTAACAATAAGCCAGCCCTTATATAACAATTCGAATTCCAATCAATATTCAGCTGTTAGCTATGCTACGGTTCAAATAACTAATGGGACAACCGTTCAAACACTCTCTTACAATGCTGATGAAAATTATTATTTTGTAAGTACTGCCATATTTCCTATAACCGTGGGAACTACATATAACCTGACCGTTTCAACCCCTGACGGTAAAAATGCGAATGCAAGTACAAGTATACCGGCACAAAACTCAACACTTACTTATACAGCTGAAGCAGTAAACAGCCAAAGTAACGGAGACACTTACGCTTTCAGAACGGAATGGAATGATACTCCGGGTACGGAGGACTATTACAGGTTAGTTTATTACGACAGATCGGTGTATGATATTGATACTACTTATTGGCAGGCTTTTTCAAACAATTTTTCTGATAAGGATAAAGATGGGACTACGATGAAAGAGCAATTTGAAATATATGCTTATTCAGGCACAG
>JAZKBX010000165.1:0-8439 GCA_040388455.1 Bacteroidota bacterium | reverse complement strand
GGGCCACCATCACCTTGTTCGGCATTCAATAAATAACTTTGTCTGGCAATACCATACAGATCCTTTTTATAACCGGTAACAAACATCCACTGCTTAGGATCGGCATTGTGTTTTATTGAATATCTTTTTAATTGTCCGACAGTATCAAGTTCAGGATCAACAGTATGTGATAAAAATTTCACTTCCATATTTCCTTTGAATTTATCTGCAACCCGTTCCATTTGTGTACTCATAACCGGACAAATAGTATGACAGGTGGTGAAGAAAAAATCAGTTACATAAACACTTCCATCAAAATCCTTTTGTGTAACTGTTTGACTATCCTGATTTATAAAACTAAAATCCTGAATAGTATGAAAAGTAGTGTCGGTTTTCCCATTTTTTGATTCATAGACTTTTTCCCCGTAAATCGGAAGATATCGAATAGGTTTATCATTGTCATAAACAAAAAAAGCATAGACAAAAACTCCTGTGGCAACAATTAGTAAAAAAAGATTGATATATTTTATTTTCATGATTTTTTTGTTTGTAAAAAAGGAACCTTGTTGACCCTGATTTTTGTATGATTAAATATGATTTTTGATTGAAAAAATGTTGCCTTAACAGCTTCACTTATTTTGTTTAATTATTTTTTCTTCTTAGTGTTTTCTTTGTGCACTCAATGCCTTAGTGGTTAATCAAACTATTTTCAATTTCATTTTTTAAAAATTCGTAATTCAATTTTTTTTCAAAAAAACGATTTAACTTTTTTTGATTGTTAACAATCAATGTGGCTGGAATCGCGCCACTCCAATCGTCCGAAATTTTCGGGATAAAATAATTTGCATTAAGTTCATCCAACAATACTACTTCTGATCTTATTTTTTTTGTGGAGATGAAAGGTAATAATTTGATTTTTAGATCTTCCTTAAAATCCAAACTCACTAATAGCACTTTTACTTTTTTATTGATATAAGTAGCGTTGATACTATCGAAATCGGGCAGTTCTTTAACACATGGAACACACCATGTAGCCCAGAAGTTAACAATATAAGTAGTGTCGGAATTATTTCGGATACGTTTTTCTAAATCGGTAATTTTAATTACGCTTACATTTTGAGAATAAATTGTATGTGTAATTAAGGCAAGGGAAATGATCAAAAAATATTTCATTATTATGTTTTCCGTTTTATTATATAACCGTTTTCTACTTTCTCAAAACCTACCTTTGGATAATATTCCATGGCGGATGTTGTGGAAAGTAAAAGTAACATTGTCTGCTCACCAATAGCTTGTTGAGTGATATCGATTAAAGTTTTTCCGATACCAAATTTTTGATATTCTTTTTTTACAGCTAAATCTGAAAGGTAGCAGCAATAGCTATAATCTGTAACAGATCTGGAAATACCAATTAACTCCATTCCTTTCCAGGCAGTAACAACAAGGTTGGAGTTATCAAGCATTGTTTGCATTCGCTTTACATCATCAACAGGGCGGTTGATACCGGAGCTTTTGAACACTTCGATAACTGCCTCGGCAGTTACCTTTTCATTTGTTCTGAACTGAATTTCCATGAGATTATTATTTAATGGTTACAGATAACTGTTACGAATAACGCCCTTCGACAAGCTCAGGGTGACATACGAATTTACGAAACAGGGATATAACTAACAACTATTAACTCAATAACCATAAAAAAATTTGCTATTTTCGTTCCCCATCAAAATTATACAAATAAAACAATATGAAGAAGTTATTTATTATCGGTTTTTCAATACTCCTGGTTAATAACCTGAGTGCACAAAAAAAAGAGATCACGTTAGAAGATATCTGGAGAACAGGGACATTTCGTAGCAATAGCGTATTGGGCTTAGTTTCAATGAAAGATGGAATTCACTATTCCACAATCAAAAATGATACAATTTTCCGTTTTAGTTATGAAAAAGTAACAACTCCCGAAGTAATTGTAAGTAAAAGTCAATTACTGATAAATGGATCAGCTATTAATATTAACAAATATCAATTCAGCTCTGATGAAAACAAAATTTTGATCGCTTCCGAAACTGAACAAATTTATCGCCATTCTACACGCGAAAACTATTATGTTTACGATCGTACAACAAAAACATTAAATCCTGTTACCAAGGGAGAAAAACAAATGCATGCGACATTTTCACCGGATGGAAGTAAAGTGGGATTTGTACGCGGCAATAATATTTTTATTAAAGATCTGGCTTCCGGTAAGGAAACACAAGTTACTACCGATGGCAACCAAAACAATATCATCAATGGTGCTACTGACTGGGTACATGAAGAAGAGTTCGCTTTTTCAGTCGCTTATTTCTGGAGCCCCGACAGCAAAAAAATTGCTTATTACAAATTTGACGAAAGTAAAGTAAAAGAATTTTCATTTGACGAATTTAACAACAAGCTATACCCTACTCAATATCGCTTTAAATATCCGAAAGCAGGAGAAGATAATTCAATTGTAACTATTCATGTATATGATCTGGCAAGTGCTTCCGCTAAGCTTATGGATATTGGTAAAGAAACCGACCAGTATATTCCGCGTGTTAAATGGACCATGGATGCAAATATAGTTTCCATAGTTCGGATGAACCGCCATCAAAATAAATTAGATATAATGTTTGCCAATGCTACTACAGGTGAAACCAAAATCATTTATTCTGAAACTACCGATACGTATATTGATATTCATCAAAGTGAAGGAGATTACGTTTATTTCACTGATGATAAAAAGAGCTTTATTATCATGAATGAAAAGGATGGTTTTAACCATTTATATTTATATGATATAAGTGGACAGCTGGTAAATCAAATCACAAAGGGAAACTGGGATGTGGTGAATTTTAAAGGTATTGACGAAAAAACAAAAACTATTTTTTATACCGCATCTGAAACAACAGCTACTGAAAGAGATATCTATTCAATTCAAATGAATGGAAGCGGAAAGAAGAAGATCTCAATTGAAAAAGGCACACATATCCCTGAGTTCAGCAAGGGAATGAAGTATTACATCAATACATTCTCTTCGGCAAATGCTCCTAATTCTATCGCTATTTACAATGCAAAAGGCAAACAGATTCGAATACTTGAAAATAATGAAGCCTTAACAAAGACAATGCAGGAATTTAATTTGAGCAAAAAAGAGTTATTTATGTTCAAAACCACTGAAGGCATTGAATTAAATGCCTGGATGATCAAACCACAAAATTTCGATCCTGCAAAAAAGTATCCTGTATTCCTTATTTTTTATGGAGGTCCGGGGCGTAATATGGTAAACAATAGTTTTGATGTTGGTGGTTATTTCTGGCATCAGATGCTTGCCCAAAAAGGGTATATTGTGATATGTGTGGACAATAGAGGAACAGGATACAGAGGAGTTGCATTTAAAAAATGCACCTATAAACAATTGGGGAAATTGGAAGTGGCCGATCAAATAGAAACGGCCAAATATTTAGGTACCTTGCCTTATGTTGATAAAACCCGAATTGGCACATTTGGCTGGAGTTTTGGAGGATATTTAAGTTCTTTATGTATTACAAAAGGGGCCGATTACTTCAAAATGGCTATTGCTGTTGCTCCTGTTACCAACTGGCGTTATTACGACAATATTTATACAGAGCGTTTTATGAGTCTTCCTCAGGAAAATGCAAGTGGGTATGATGATAACTCACCGATCAATTATGTTAATAAATTAAAAGGGAAATACCTGCTGATCCATGGAAGTGGCGATGATAATGTTCATTATCAAAATTCAATGGAAATGATAACAGCATTGGTAAATGCAAATAAACAGTTCGATCTGTTTATATACCCTGATAAAAACCATGGAATTTCAGGAGGCAATACGCGATTGCATCTTTACACAAAAATGACGAATTTTATTTTAAATAATCTATAGTACGGATAACGAATAAAAAAACGAATTTACGAATCTGTGTGTTAAAAAAGCAAACACAGATTCGTAAATTTGTAAAGATTCGCTATCCGTATTTTAAAACACATACTTCTCTAAGAACTGCCTGCTGGGCATTACCTCAATTTCAGAAAAATAAAAATCATTCTGATCCTCAGTGATTATGTATTTACATCCACTGTCGATAGCAGAATAATATTGTAAGCCGTCTTCAAAATCATGGATTTTTTTATTTTTTTCTACCTCAAACACCATTTTTTCGCTGATTGTGGTAAATCGAAGCTTTTCTATCAGTATTTTAATTTTGCGCCTTGCTTCTGCTTTACCATTTTTCTTTTCTGAGAAATAAAAAGCAATCGCCAAACAAAGTGGTGAAGTGTAGAGATGGAATTTCGAATTATCGGTTAAACTTAATACTCTTGCACTATAGGTAAATAAAGGATATTCTTTATTAAGTACCGAAATAAGAATATTTGCGTCAAGAAATACTTTCATTTTTTACGGTTCATGTATTCCGTTTTTAATTTTGAGCGTTTCTTAGGCTTTATATGGTATTCTGCGGGGCCTTCTGCAACAGCATTCACCCAATCAGAAATAGGCAGATCTTCTAAAGAAGAATAGTTATTGGTGGTGATTTTATCCAACAAAAATTCCATAAGGCGCGACAGGCTGATATTGTTGCTTTCTGCGTATTGCTTAGCACGTTCTATTACTTTTTTATCAAATGATAAAGTGATCTTGGCATCCATAATATAAATTTATACGACAAAGTTAATATACTTATACGTATAAAACAAATAAAAAAACACCTCATTTCTTTTGTATGTCCTCTATATTTCCAAAACTTTCAAATTCATTATTTTTCTTATATTCGCACAGTTTTTAGAAAAAAAGAACCATTTAAACTAAATAAATACAATATGTCAGAAGTAAAACAAAGTCACCCGAAAGGCCTCTATATACTTTTTGTTACTGAAATGTGGGAACGCTTCAGCTATTATGGTATGCGTGCCATTTTCGTATTATTCCTAACAAAAGCATTAATGTTTGACAAAGCATTTGCAAGTGATATTTATGGAAGTTATACCGGCTTGGTTTATTTAACGCCACTTATTGGTGGTTATATGGCTGATAGATACTGGGGGAATAGAAAATCCATTGTTATAGGTGGAATTATGATGGCTTTTGGACAGTTTTTTATGTTTATGGCCGGTTCATTTTATGAAAACATTGATGTAGCACGTATTTTCATGATGGTTGGTTTAACCGCTCTTATTTTAGGTAATGGCTTTTTTAAACCAAACATTTCCACAATGGTTGGTCAGTTATACCCAAAAGGTGACAAAAGAATAGATTCTGCTTTCACTATATTCTATATGGGAATTAACCTTGGTGCCTTCCTTTCTCCATTAATTTGCGGAGGATTGGGTGATACCGGTAACCCTGCGGATTTCAAATGGGGCTTTTTAGCTGCTTGTATTGGAATGACTGTTAGTACCATATTGTTTGTATGGTTAAAAAATCACTATATCGTTACACCTGAAGGTCTTCCGGTTGGAGCAACACCAAACAGAAACAGAGAAACTGCTGAAATTGATACTGTTGCCGAAGCAAAATCAGAATTTACAACCGGACAAATTTTCACCTGGGTTGGTATTGAAATTGCTCTTTTTGCTTTATTCTTTTTCTTGGGTCAAGGTGTGATCGGTTCATTTATTTTCTCATTATCAATTGCCGCTCCCGGATTTATTATTTCGGACAGAAGCCTTACAAAAATTGAGAAACAACGTATCTGGGTAATTTTTATCGTTGCATTTTTTGTGATCTTTTTCTGGGCAGCGTTTGAGCAAGCGGGAGCATCGTTAACATTCTTTGCAGAAGAACAAACCAACAGAGAAGTGGGTATTCATCTTTCAAAAGGTATATTAAGTTCAATATTTATTGGAATAATTGCAATACTTGGGGTTGTTGGTTACAAAGTTTTCACTAAAATGAAAAATGAGCAAAAAGGTGTTCGTGAACTTATTTTATTTTTGGTTACCGGAGCCATCGTTTACTTAACATACGCAATAATTCAATTCCCTTCAGAAGGCAGTAACATTGATTCTATTCCTGCAAGTTTTTTCCAATCTGTTAATGCGATAGCAATTGTAATTTGTGCTCCGTTATTTTCTATTTTATGGACATTCTTAGGCAAAAAAAATATAGAGCCTGCATCGCCTTATAAACAATCTATTGGTTTGTTATTATTGGCATTGGGCTATGTTGTAATTGCGTTTGGAGTAAAAGGAATTGAGCCCTCAACAAAAGTAAGTATGATGTGGTTATTGAGTTTGTACCTTATACATACGTTTGGTGAATTGTGTTTGTCACCCATAGGCTTATCAATGGTAAACAAATTGGCTCCTATAAAATTCGCGTCATTGCTTATGGGCGTTTGGTTCTTATCCACTGCTTCCGCAAATAAGTTTGCGGGTACGTTAAGCTCTTATTACCCTGAAACAATGGTAACAGTAACTGCCGTTGAAACACAACAAACCGAAAAAGGTGTTGTACTCAGCACTAAACTTGACAAACCAGAAGTAATTGATGGTGTTAATTACGTTAGCATTGATGCCATTTCTTTTGAAGGCGTAAAAGATAAAGCCGTAAAAGCCTCTATTGTTGAGAATATTTTTAAAGATTCTTTAACAAAAGAAAAGGTATTTTTAGGTTATAAGATCGACAGTTTATACGCATTTTTTATGCTCTTTGTTGTAATGGCTGGTATTGCTTCAGTTATCTTATTCTTCCTATCAAGCAAATTATTAAAAATGATGAATGGGGTTAGGTAGTATTCTTTAAAATTGAATAACAGGTCAAACATTTTAAAAGATGTTTGACCTGTTTGTTTTTAATTACGATCTTTAATTTTAAAATTAGTTTAAAATGATAAAAAAAGCGATTGTAGTATTAGGTCTTTTTTCAGTTCTTATCAGCTTCCAAAGTTTTATAAATAAGACACAAGCGAAGGCAGATGAATTGACTGGTCCGGTTAAATGGTACACTTTTGGTGAAGCTGTTGAACTGCAAAAGAAAAACCCTAAGCCAATAATGGTGGATGTTTATACGACCTGGTGTGGCCCTTGTAAAATGATGTCGGCAAATACATTTGGTAACCCTATTATTGCCAAATTTAATGCAGAAACCCGCGATTCTGTTGCATTCAACGGTATTGTTTTTAAAAACAATAATCCTCCCGAAACAAAACGTCCGGTTCATGATTTTGCAATATCTATTTTAGATGGTAAGCTTTCTTACCCTTCGGTAGTATTTTTAGATGCAGATATAAAACGGATACATACGGTAGTGGGCTATTATCAAGCCATTCAATTTGAACCGATGCTTAAGTTTTTTGCAACCGGTATTTACAAAAATACAAAGTATGAAGATTTTCAAAAAACCTTTGTAGGTGAGGTGAAATGAACTAATTTGATAATGTGCCAATTTGAAAATTTGATAATAAACGTATTTACATTATCAACAGTTTGATTTTTTTTAGTTTCAGGGCTGAAGCCCACTAATATCAATCATTGTATTAACCCCAGCCTTAAGGCTGGGGTTACAATGAAACCCAATGAATTAATGGACTTTAGTCCCTACTTTAAAAAAGTACCGAACCATTAATTATCAAATTAACTGAGGAACAATTACTCTATATAAAAATCAAAAAATGAAAAAAAATCTTATTCTATTAGTAAGCGCAATACTTTTTTATTCATGCGGTAATGATAAAAACGGTAATTCCGACAATGCCAATAAAGCGCTGCAAGATAGTGTTCAAAGCTTTTTGGATGACTACAATAAAAAATATCAGGAACTGAATATTGTTGCGAATGAAACTTCATGGCTGACTCAAACACGCATTATAGAAGGCGATTCAACAAATTCTGTGGCTAATAATAAAGCACAGGAGGCATTAGCTGAATTCACCGGAAGTACATCCATTATTAATGCATCAAATAAATATCTTGCTCAGCATGATAAATTGAATGAACTGCAAATAAAACAATTAAAAAGTATTTTATATAAAGCTGCCAACAATCCTGAAACACTTAAGGATGTTGTAATTGCACGTATCAAAGCGGAAACAAAACAAACCGAAAATTTGTTCGGATTTAATTTTAAAATTGGCGGGAAAACGGTTTCCACAAATGATATTGATGGAATTTTAAGCTCTGAAAAAAATCTTGCAAAACGTCAGGAAGCTTGGGAAGCAAGTAAAGAAGTAGGGAAAGGTTTAAAAGAGGGTTTATTGAATTTACGTGATCTGCGTAACAAAACAGTTCAGGGCTTAGGATACAAAGATTATTTCGAATACCAGGTTTCCGATTATGGTATGACCAACCAGGAAATGATTGACATGTTGCAAAAATTCAATAAAGAATTATATCCTCTTTATCGCGAATTACACACGTATGCGAGATATGAATTTGCAAAAAAATACAATGTAAAAGATGTTCCTGATCTGATCCCGGCTC
>JAZKBX010000164.1:9177-14024 GCA_040388455.1 Bacteroidota bacterium | reverse complement strand
AAATAAGCGGAGACAGGTTACCGGCAGAGTCTGTAACAATGGACTCCACTTTACCAGCTGACAAAGGGGGCCCCGAATTTTCAAAACGTATATCATTGGTATTTCCAGAACCAACATTTATAGTTACTGACGGAAGCCTTGAACGGAATGTTTTGAAATAGTTGATCGTCATGTTTGCGTCAGCTGTTCTGAATGAAACGGCATTACCCGTAACAATTGGTGTAGCATCTGCCCAACTTTCTGCAATAATATTATTAATATAGATATCCATTTTTCCGGTAATGCGGTCATATACTAATTTGAAATCATAGAACTGCCCGGCAGCGAAATTATAATTTCTGCTTTTTACTAAGGTCATCAGGTCGTTGGTGACCTTGTAAAATTCCAGTTTGTGGTCATCCATACTGAACCATACCAAATACGAATTACCTCTGTTTGGCAGTGAAGCGCTATCACTAAAAAAATGAAAACCAGCCTTTCTGTTCGTTCCACTTCCATCAATTTTTGCATTCCAGTGATACAAATATCGGTTAGAAAGGTTTTGAGTTAAAGGAGCCGAAATATTAGAATTGGCCTCTAAATCATCACTTTGTTCAAGATAGCCGGAAGCATTTGCCCATGCGCCAGTATGGTTGGTCCAGTCGGGATTAATAATAGCATTATCAAAGTTGTCATTTGCAAAGCCTCTTGATCCGTTGGCTCTCCATTCTGTTCCATCAAAATCAATTACTCTGTAAAAACTTTTACCAAGCCCTGATCCTCCTGAATTATCAGAATCCGTAAAGTTTGCTGTAAAATTGCTGTTTTGCCAACCTGATACAGGTGCAATAGCTGTAATAGGAGGAGTAACATCACAAAAAGGAAGTGTAAAACTAGGGCCATAGGTGTAAACATTTCCAGTTAAAATTCTCCAATAATAGGTTGCATTGGCCTGAAAGTTAAGGGCAGGTGTAAACCCTGACGGTCCGGTAAGCAATGTAACATTGGAGGCCGATTTGGAATAAAAACTATTAAAAGCAGAATCCAATGATACTTGTAAGGTCCAATTAACATTGGAATTGATCCAGCTAAAATTAACCATACTGGTAGAGCATGGGCCAAAAGATACGAGTAGATTTTCAGGGCAATCGATTATAGTTACTGCCACCGAACGGCAATTGGACCAGCAGGCCTGGCTGCTTAATGAACGAAGACGATAAACGCCAGATGTGTTTGCAATAAAAGTACTGGCTGTATCGGTTGTGTTTATTCCACAACTGGTTCCTTCCCAGTAATAGGTTTGTCCTGCCGGTGCATTAGACATGGTAAGTGTTATCGGACCACAGCTATTGCTACTCATGGATGGAACAGGTGGTGTTGCCGGAGTTGGTGCTACAGCTACCGCAACCGAAGAGCATGAGTTTGACCAGCATCCACCGGAATTTTGCCTGGCCCTTAATCTATAGGTTCCTGAAGCGGGAGCAGTATAAGTTAGAGCGGAGCTCGCGGTGCTTGTTCCACAGCTCGTACCTTGCCAATAAAAAGTAACCCCTGAAGGAGGGCTTCCTCTGGTTAATGTTTGGCTGCCACAAGGATTTGTAGTGGTAGCAGGAGCAGGTGGATTATTGGGTATATCATTAACCGTTACTGTTTTTGTACCACAGGTTGTTGACCATCCGATTGAATTTTTTGCTCTTAAATAATATGTTCCTGAATTACTTACATTATAATTCAAAGCAGAATTGGCCATACTTGTTCCGCAGCTTGTTCCCTGCCAATAATAAGTGGTACCTGAAGGTGGACTCGCTCTGGTGATAGTTTTATCTCCACAGGTATTGTTGGAAGTTATGGTTGGGTTAGGCGGAGGAGGTGTGACGGTACATGGTGAAATACTATTTATTGAAGTATAATTACGTCCTCTGTGTGGTACACAATTACCGCAGTCGCTAAATTTAGCATAAACATTACTTCCTCCACCGGGGCTTTCGTACTCCAAATGTATATGGTCACCACTTGAATTTCCTGTTGTTCCTTCAATTGCAATATAACATCCTTGCTGTACTTGTTGCCCTACGGTAACAGCAATGGATTTATTGTGTCCATACCTGGTGCGGTAATTATCCGAATGAGTTATAATAATATGATTACCATATCCTGAATTGGAATAGATAACAGTTGTAACCGTTCCTGCAGCAACAGCAAGTACTTTGTCGTCAGCATTATTAGGAGTATCATAATCTGTGGCAGCCGGATATGAATGGGGCCCCAGATTAGTACAAGAGCTGGAAGATCCTACAGGTGGCGGAGGTGGATTTGAACCATCACGCGTAACGCAATAGGTAATGCCTGCCGGCCAGGGTAATTTGAAATTCAGCTGGGCTAAATTATCATTTGGGGGAGGCGCTAATTGTTTTTTTTGAAAGGATTCATTTGTATACCAGCCCAATACCTGATGCATAGTACCAATATCTTCCGATAAAAGGAGTTCTTCACCGTTTTCTATTGTATAAACCATCAGTTTATCAGCAACTCCATGAATCAATTCCCTTTCCTGATCACTTGTGGCCAAATAGGTAAAACGTTTTCTATCCGGTGAGATCAAGGGGGTGGTCATGTATTTATTAGAAATAGCTAATTGCTTTAATTCGCCAGTTTCAAGAGCATAACTAAAAATACCTTCATGCTCGTATCCAGTATCAAATTCAAGACGTTCGAGATATATTGTATTTCTGTCGGCCGACCAGCATAAGGCATGAAATGCATAACTCCCAATTGAATTAGCATTATTAATTAATGTTTTTTTTAAACCGGTATTTGAATCAAAGAGGAATAGGTTAAAATCATTGCCCATTATTGTTCTTTCAAGGCAAACCCAATTGTTTTGATCATAAGGGGATTGAATTGCTGAAAACAATACCCATCCTTCCTGCAGGATCAAGTTTTGAGAAACCTGTTCAGGAAAAAATACTAATACATCCTCATTCCATATTTTATTTTCGAGGTTTGTTAAATTAGTAAGTTCTTCTGCCAGTTTATTCTTTTGAGGCAGCTGTAGGAATATTTTTGAATTCTTTTGAAATGCAATAGGATAAGCTGCAACAAACGTATTCTGTTGAGAAAACGAAATATGAAAGAAAATCACAGAAAATAAAAAAAGTAATTTTTTTTTCATGATACTGATATTAATGAGTGTAATTCAGCTAAGTTATTGATTAAATTAGATATAAGCAAAATTGAAAAACAAAAAACACCCTAAAACATACATCAATCAAATACAATTTTAATAAAAGCGGAGGTGTTTTCTGTTTTTAACACAATCAGGTAAAGTCCTTTAGAAAGATAAAGATCAGCGCCATCAATAGTAATTTTATGATCACCTGCTGCCTGGTTCTCATTTTTCAAGGATACTATTTCTTTTCCTAAGAGATCATACAAGCCAACATTTATCTTTTCAGATCTGGTCAATGTATAATCAAGAGTGGCTGTATTATTAAAAGGATTTGGAAACAAACTTAAACCAACAACTGTGATTTCTTCCTCCACACTGGTTGTATTAAGCACCAGCATTTGGCCGTTTGAACTGGCTACAGAAGAAAAAAGACCGGCACCGTTTTCAGATCTCACATTAAAATAATAAAGTTGATTTACCACCAATGGCAGCGGGTTATTGATAGCGATCATCTGCATAAAGTTATCTGTAGAAGCAACCAGATCGGTGTCTCCGGGAGTAGTACCAATGGAATAGTGATATTTTACAATACCTGAATTAGGATCCGATGAAGGTGACCAGTTTGCTTTTAGTTCATTGGTAGAATAAGTGGTGCTGATATCGGCACCTGAGCCATCGTTTATAAAAGCTACGGTTGATGGAGCAGTCCAGTCCACATCAACGGGAATGGAAACGAGGGGAGATAGATTACCAGCCGAATCGGTAACAATGGATTCTACTTTACCCGCTGCTAATGGAGGGCCCGAATTTTCAAAACGTATATCGTTTGTATTTCCTGCACCCACATTTACTGTTACTGATGGAAGCCTTGAACGGAAGGCTTTAAAATAATTGATCGTCATAGTAGCTGTATCTGTTCTGAAAGAAACAGCATTACCGGAAGCAAAAGGGCTGGCATCAGCCCAGCTTTCTGTAATGATATTATTAATGTAGATATCCATTTTTCCGGAAATACGGTCGTATATTAATTTGAAATCATAGAACTGCCCCGGAATAAAGCTATAGTTTTTGCTCTTTACAAGAGTTTTCAAGTCGTTGGTAACTTTATAAAATTCAAGTTTACTTTCATCCATACTGAACCATACCAAATACGAATTTCCTCTATTGGGCAATGAAGCGCTATCACTAAAAAAATGAAAACCAGCTTTTCTGTTCGAGCCGCTTCCATCAATTTTTGCATTCCAATGATATAAATACCTGTTGGACAGGTTTTGAGTTAAGGAAGTAGAAATGTTTGTATTGTTCAATGTTTGATCACTTTGTTCAAGATAGCCCGAAGCACTTGCCCAAGTGCCTGCATGGCTAGTCCAGTCTGTGTTAATAATAGTATCATCAAAATTATCATTAGCAAAGCCTCTTGATCCGTTTGCTCTCCATTCTGTTCCATCAAAATCGATCACCCTGTAAAAGCTTTTACCAAGGCCTGACCCTAAGCTATCATCAGTATCTGTAAAGTTGGCAGTAAAATCAGCGCTTTGCCAACCTGTAACCGGGGCAATAACAGTAGCAGGGACAAGAACATCACAAAAAGGAAGAGTAAAGCTCGGGCCATAGGTGTAAACATTTCCAGTTAAAATTCTCCAATAATAAGTAGCATTTGCTTGAAAGTTAAGAGCAGGAGTAAAGCCTGCCGGGCCGG
>JAZKBX010000164.1:7698-9167 GCA_040388455.1 Bacteroidota bacterium | reverse complement strand
GTAAGCAAGGTAACATTGGAGGCCGGCTTGGAATAAAAGCTATTAAAAGCAGAATCCAGGGATACTTGTACAGTCCAGTTAGCATTGGAGTTTATCCAGCTAAAGTTAACCATTGCATCAGAACAAGGACCATAAGATACGAGGAGATCTTCAGGGCAATCAGTTATTGTCACAGCAACAGAACGGCAATTTGACCAGCAAGCATCACTGCTTAATGAGCGAATGCGATAAACTCCGGATGTATTTGCAATAAAAGTACTGGCTGTATCGGTTGTGCTTATTCCACAACTGGTTCCTTCCCAGTAATAGGTCTGTCCTGCCGGTGCATTAGGCATGGTAAGTGTTATCGGACCGCAACTATTGCTACTTATGGATGGAATAGGAGGTGTTGCAGGAGTTGGTGCTACTGCTACCGCAACCGAAGAGCAGGAGTTTGACCAGCATCCACCTGCATTTTGCTTTGCCCTTAACCTGTATGTACCTGTAGAAGGAGCCGTATAAGTTGGAGCAAAGCTGGAGGTGCTTGTTCCACAGCTTGTGCCTTGCCAATAAAATTTAACTCCACCCGGTGGAGTTCCTCGGGTTAATGTTTGACTGCCACAAGGATTTGTAGTGGTAACAGGTGGAGGTGGAGTGTTAGGTATGTCATTAATAGTTACTGTTTTAGAGCTGCAGGTTGTTGACCATCCGTTTGAGTTGTTTGCTCTTAAATAATATGTTCCGGAAGTATTTACAGTATAATTCAAAGCTGAATTTGCGGTGCTTGTTCCGCAGCTTGTTCCTTGCCAGTAATACGTCACACCCGAAGGCGGGTTGGCTCTTGTGAGGGTTTTATTGCCACAGGTATTACTGGAAGTAATGGTAGGATTAGGTGGAGGTGATGGAGAGCCTCCGCAAAGTGAATAACCTATTGTTGCAAAAAAATAATGATTGAGCATCCAGGAATAATTTTGTCCGTTTAGCGCCCAATATTGTGTTCCCCATTGACACATGCCTCTTCCATGGCCTGCAGGAGCTTTCCCGCAGCAGGCATTGTCAGAATAACAGTTGTATGCCCCACTTCCTCCGGCTTTACAATTAGCACAATTATAAGAAGTTCCTCCAAAGTTATTTTGTGCAGAATATTCTGAACGTGCCGGATTTACATTGTTTGCCGTTAAGATCTGATTGCTAGTGAGTTGTGCTGCACTTTGTGAATTAGAATAAATTGCAGAACCCCATACCTGATTGCAGGTGGAAGAAGCGATATCAAAATTGGGTTTTACAGGATGATTCACATAGTATCCTCCATAAGTTCTATAAGGAAAGGATCCCGCAGCCAATGAATTAAATTGCCAACTTGGTATCCATTCATTATCAAGTCCGCTTTCAGTATAATGCTGTAAACTCATCACAGTTACATTGCTACAGTTTGTGCAAGAACAATTTACTCCAACACGAATAGTGGTAGGCACCATACAGGCGGCCAC
>JAZKBX010000164.1:1577-7598 GCA_040388455.1 Bacteroidota bacterium | reverse complement strand
TCTTTATTTGTTTTTGTATGAAGTCCTTCATTTGTTAGTTCTACCTCCACTTCTCCCAGAGGTTTTCCTGTTTCAAAATCTATCACATAGCCTTCTATAACCGGTGATGTATAGATCATGTAATCCACAGAGGGTTTAAACTGCTTTTCCATGATGGCTTCTATATTTACGGTCTTACCTGGTTCAATCACAAAGTAGGTACTTAGGAAGTTATAACCAATAGCAGATATGGTAACATTATACTTGCCTTCCGAACCATTAAACACCAAATGGCCGCCTTCATTGGTTTTTAATGTCATAGCAGTTTTTTCATTGCTGAATAAGATCTCAGCAGGAGTACCGTAACCATTTTCGGCATCGGTTATAAAAAAGGAGAGTGTACCATTATTAGTTGAATTTGGCTGAAAAGCGATAGGATCAGCAGAAACAATAGTAGTATTCTGCTGTGAAAAAGAAAAATGAGAGAGGCCAAGAAAAAGTAACAAAAGTAAATTTCTTTTCATGGCTGGATTTTAAAAGCAGAATGCTGAATTATTGTTTTAATGCAGCTGTTTACAATAATACAAAATAAAACCCCTTTAAACAAGGTTAAATCAACGGAAATGTGATTATTTTTCAACAATAAATTGCTTTATAAACTTAGATGACAATCAAAATCAGTTTTCGGGATTCTATAATGTTAAAAAACACTTTAACCGCAGAGGTTGCCAAGAATGCGAAAAGTTCGCAAAACGTGAAGCTTTGCGAACTTTGCGAACTTATTTTTGAGCCATTTTCGGCTTCATTTAACTAATTGAGCTCTGAGTTTATTTAGCCAGCTGAAAAGCCCCATGCACATTATATTCTTTCCCATCAAAGGCCGAAGCCTTGATCATATAGAAATACGTACCTTCAGATGCCTGATTACCCCCCATTGATCTGCCATCCCAACCGCCAAGAATAGAATTCCACTCGTACATTTTTATCCCCCAGCGGTCGTAAAGAACAGCATTAAATGTTTTAATTCCATTTGCTGTCATGATAAATATATCATTGGTACCATCACCATTAGGTGTAAAAATGTTAGGTATAATTAATTCTGATCCGTTTTCATAGATAACATTAATGAAAGCGGTATCAATACATCCGCTGGTTGTTTCCGTTATAACAAGGGCTACATTGTATTCTCCTCCTTCAGCAAAAGTGTTGGAAGCATGTAAAGTGGTGGCGGTATTTTCATCCCCAAAGATCCAAAGGAAATTATCTGAAGCATCCACCCCTGTACTTAAATTGGTAAAATCAACACCTATTGGAGCATATCCTGTATAAGCACTTGCAATTCCACTGGCATTGATGTTAAAATTACTAACTGTTGCAGTTTCTACAGTACTAACGCAGCCATTACTTGTGGCAACCACATAATAGGTTGTTATTGCACCGGGATCATTAGGCGAAAAGGTGCTACTATTGCCCTGAACCAAATTTGTTAATCCTGCATCGCTATACCAGTTTATTGTTCCGGGTCCTACAGCAACCAAATTGATTGGGTCACCGGTACAGGTTGATACATCTGAAACAGAAACAGGCAATGGTGTTTGGTGTATCAGCACCGCTGTAGTGTCAGAAGCGGTACAACCATTGGCATCTGTCACCACAACAGTGTAAATGCCGCTCATGGCAGTTGTGGAATTAAAGAGTGCAATATTTTGCACATTTGAGGTAAAAGAATTTGGTCCTGTCCATGAAAAAATGGTACCTCCCGAAGAAATTAAATACAAGGTATTTCCAGTACACATCACTCCAATAGCGCCATTTGTAGCAATTGCCGCAGGGAAGTTGTTAAGTGTAGCAGTAGCAATAGAGTTTGGACTTACACAACCGTTATTTTCGGCAACAACATAATAGGTAACCGAAGTACCAACAGGAACATTGGGAACATACGTGCTGCTATTGGCCTGAACTAAATTTGTAAGTAATGAATCGCTATACCAGTTTATGGTTCCGGTACCGGTTGCAGTTAAAAATAACGAATCACCAACACATTTTGCTACACTCAAAACATTCACTGATTGGGGTATCTGGTAAATAAGTACCTGTGCCGTATCAGAATCGCTACAGCCATTTGCGTCTAAAACGGTAACTGTATAGATCCCGCTCATAGCCGTGGTACAATATAGTATTGTCGGGTTCTGAGAAGTTGAACTGAAGGAATTAGGTCCTGTCCAGGAATATGATGTGCCCCCGGAAGAAATCAGATTTACTGTATCTCCGTTACAGCTTGTTCCATTAGCAGTATTTGTGGCAGTTGCAGTGGGTAATTGATGAACAGTAACGCTGACAGATGCTGTAGCGAAACATCCGTTTCCATTAGTGCCGGTTACAGTATATGAAGTAGTTGTGCTTGGGCTGACGGATATCGTTGCTGTTGTAGCACCGGTATTCCAAACATAAGAGGTTGTTCCGGATGCTGTTAAATTTACACTGGAAGTATTACAAACGCTTACCGGACTACCAGAGTTAATTGAAACACTTGGTAAAGAATTAACAGTTATTGTTTTGGTTAATGTTTGTTTGAATCCACATACACCACTGGCAATGCAGGTATATGTAATAGTTGTGGAAGGTGTAATGTTTATACTTTGTGTGGTTGCTCCACCAGGTGACCACTCGTAGGAAGTAGCTCCATTGGGGCCTGTTAAGGTTGTGCTGCTTCCAAAACATACTGAACTTGCTGTTGCAGTAATTGCCGGAAACTGTACTCCGGAATTTGCAGATATGGTGTAATTACAAATATCACCGGCAAAACCATCCACCATTAAAAAATAATCATTACCAATAGTAAGACTATTAGCTGTGATAGTAAAACCTGTTGAGTTTTCTTTGAAGTTAGAAACCGGGGTGAAATTGCAACACCCTGTTGCCGAAAATATTTGCATCTGAATACCACCTTGGGGGTAATTTCCTTTCCAGCAATTCCCAATTGTAACGTTTAAAACTGCTGTAGCAGCACCCGCTGTAAATCGAATCCAGGAGTTGTTATTAATGTTTACGTCAAAAGCCGGGGCACCCGTTCCCCAGGAACCTCCCTGACCAAAGATACCACCCGTATTTGTTCCATCGGGTTGGTCTACTCCTGAAGTGTTTTCATTATTTCCACGCATATTACAAGGTCGGTCAGGAGTAAAAGCTGCACTTGTGGAAGCGCTATATCCATTTAAGTCACATATATATAATGCTGTTGAACAAAGATCATTAGTAGGGGAGGATACACATAATCCGAAATTTCCGGAAGCAGTACCGTAACCAAAATAACGGATAAAATAAGTTGCACCGGGAGTTAATCCTGATTGTGAAATATAGGGTAACATATCATTTGTAGTACCAGGGTAATTATGGTCATCAGAGCAGGTAATTTGTGTTAATGAACCACATGTACCGCTGTATAATACCATTGCAGCATCAGTCATTCCATAACCGGGTTGTGGGTTAATTGTTAATTTCCCGTTAGCAGGGGCAACCACACTGAACCAAACATCTTTGCTACTCGTTGAATAACCTCCATTCATGGCACCACTTCCACCTACGCATGCTGATGGAGCAGGCACACCCGATGTTGCAGTTGCACCTGTGGTTGTAAATTTCGAATAATTACAATCTGCAGTTACAGCCGGCAAGGCAATAGCATTACAAGGGTTATCATTTGTAGGGGTTGATGATGATGGAGGGCCGGTTACACAAATACTGAAGGTTCCTCCGCCATTTCCATTATAATAATCATATACTCTGATAAAATAGGTGTTACCTACAACTAAACCTACCCCGTTGATCACTTCATTACCATTGGTTAATCCGTTATCCATACATTTTGTAGAACTTAAAGAACCACATGGGCCTGAATACAATTGAACTACAGCATCCATTGAACTCGAGGGATTAACAGTAATGGTTGCAGTGGTATTGGTTGCAACAAATTTGTACCATACATCATCCTCTGCTGTTCCAACACAACCGGCTGATGATTGTGTTGCGCCAACAGTACTTCCTGCAGTATTGGTACAGGTTGCGTTCACTGTTAAAGCAGTTGCTCCACCGCATATATTATTTGCCGGAGCAGCAGGAGGATTGGTGATACAAATAGTGAAATTGCCACTTCCTGAGCCAGCACCATAATTGTAAATTCTAATAAGGTAAGTAGTACCTATGGTTAAGCCTGAGGGATAAATCGTTTCTGTTTGACCGGAAATACCAATATCCTGGCAGTTCAAGGTGGTTAAGGAAGCACAAGTACCGGAAAATAATTGTACAACAGCATCCATGCTTGATGATGGTGTAACCGCTATTACCTGGCTTATAGCAGTTGCAGTGAATTGATACCATACATCATCATCGGCATTGCCGACACAGCCCGAAAAAATGCTAGCTGTAGCACCGGTGGTTGTACCGTTGGTTGGTGAAGTGCAGTTTGCAGTCACACTAATAGGAGTTGGAGAAGCGCAATTATCTGATTGAGCGTATAATTTGCCAATCAATAAAACAGATATTAATAAAATAGAGTAGTGCTGTTTCATATTTTTCTGTTGAGAGATTAATAATTTAAATAGAAGTTGATTTAGATACTTAACATGCCTGAAATAAATTGCAAAGTGTGATTTGCTTAATCGACAGCCAATTCTTCAGTGGTCATCTCAAGATTTAGATACCCCTTTTGTTCGAGGATTTTTTTTAGATCGGTTGTTTGAAATAATTCTTCTCCTTCCGAAGTTCTTGTTTTTTCAGTAACAACCACCACAATTTGAGCAAAACCGCTTTCAGCTTTAAATTCAGTTTTAAATTCAGTAACCCCTTTAAGAGCAAATACGTCTTCATTTAGAAGGTTAACTTCATCTAATGATTTAGCTCCTTCGAACTTATAATAATATACTGTTTTTGTTATTTGCCCTTCTGTCTTTGACGTTTGAGCCGTCATTCCGAACACTGAAAAAAGACATAGAAATACAATAAAAATTGATTTTATACAATTCATGGGTTGAAGGTTTTTTGTTTTTAACATCACGAAGTTAATAAAAATTTGAAATAACCTATAAAATAGCTGGGTTTTTAATAAAATGAGTTTTTATAGCTTTTTTATCCTTAAAGTAATACTTCCTTTTTTTTAATTTTTTTCCTTAAAAATATACGTGGCGATTTTTTTTGTGTCTATATATGGAGGAAATATTTGTGCCAACAAGTGGAATATGAGGCAATTTCAAAAAAAAATGGCACAGGATCAGAAAATATTTAAGGATACCAACTATCATTTTTCATTTCCCGGCTATTCAAAATCGAATTTCAACGAATAGTCAAGAAAACAAAAAGTATGCTTCATACTTTCGCGCTACGAACAATTTCTACAAGCTAAAAACTGAATGATTTTTTTCCAATATAATAATCCAAAATAAAAACAAAAAAATGAGCCACACATTAAACGCAAAAGCAGAAAAAATTAAAAGCAATATCAAAGGTACTGCTGAAAAATCTAAAGAAACCATCAGAGAAATCATTGCTTCAAATACCAAATACATTGGTCATGCAATGGACTCCAATAAAAAAATTGTTGATTCCATAAAAGCGAAATTAGATCAGCAGGAAATAGAAGACTCTGTTACAGATACATTGAAAGTTACTTTTGGAAAATCAGTTGAACTTGCAGAAGATACTCTTGAAACCATTATCAATTCATATACTAAACAAATGGAATTGAATGTGGATTTTAATACCAAATTAGTTGATGTTATTAAAGAATCGAAAAGTGGTAATCCTGATAAGGTATTGGATTTAATTTTTGAAAATTTTGAGGCTTCCCGCCAATTAACAATCAATAATACAAAAGAGATCTTTGATTTTTATAATAAGCATACCGATCTTGCGATGGACTTTAATCAAAAATTTGGTGAAAATATTAAAACTCAAATAGAATCATTCACTACTTTACAGGACAAAAGCCTGAACAAATTTACAAACTATGCCGCGGAATGGTGGAAATAGGAAGGTAAATACTTTAAT
>JAZKBX010000164.1:0-1477 GCA_040388455.1 Bacteroidota bacterium | reverse complement strand
CAAATTTACAAACTATGCCGCGGAATGGTGGAAATAGGAAGGTAAATACTTTAATAAATTCCGTAATGAAATTAGGGGATATGCTAAATATGGAATTTTTAGAATACAAGCCATTTCTATACCGTTTTGTAAGCTTAAATTTGTAATATATTCAAATCTCCTGATAATTCTAACAAATCCCTTCACCGTGTTTTATGAACAAAAAAAATTAAAGAACATCCTTATTTTATTGCCCTTACCGATATTTAGGCTCTGTTAAGAAATAACTGATACATTTTGTCTCGTTCTTTTGCTCTTTTTCTGCGTTGTAAAATCCTTAAATAGCTAAGGCTGTTCGCCTCATTTACGCCTTGAAAAAGAACAAAATAATTTCGCCAATTCTGCACCATTTATTTCCTAACAGAGCCTTAGCAATATGAATTTTGTTTGCAATAAATGCTCCCCCTTTTTTTTATTTTCAGGCAATTAAATCCAATTTCCTTCGTTTAGCTAAAATCCGTACATTCGTAATCTAATTTTTGATACCAATTTTACTATGTTAAAAGGGATTTTTCAATTTATAAAAAGCAAAACATTTTTTCTGCATTTAACTATTTATGTCGTATCCTTAGCATTATTGATCTGGTTTGTGATCAGTAGTTTGGACTCTTATACCAGCCATGGCGAAACAATAAAGGTTCCTGATTTTAAAGGCCTTAAAGTGGTTGACCTTGATAAATTTACAGCAGATAAAAATTTGCGTTACCTGGTTATAGATTCTATTTATGATGCGAAAGCTCCAAAGGGATCAGTAATAAAACAAGAGCCGGAGTTTAACACTGAAGTAAAAGAAGGACGAATTATATATTTATATGTTACCACCAAATTGCCTCCTAGTATTCAAATGCCTAAACTGATAGATCGCTCCTTGAGGCAGGCTGTAGCAATGGTTTCTACTTATGGTCTTAAGTTAGGAAAAATTGAATTTGTTCCGGATCAATGCGCGAATTGTGTATTGGATCAACTGGTTAAAGGAAAAAAAATTGAACCCGGTGCATCCATCCCTAAAGGAACTATTATAAGTCTGGTAGTGGGTAAGGGGCTCAGTGATGAGGAAGTAGGGGTTCCTTGTTTATATGGCTTAACACGTAAAGAAGCTTTAGAGAAATTAGTTGAAGCGTCTTTAAGCATTGGTGCTATTTCATTCGATGAACCAAAAGACTCCGTTTCGGCAAGGATCTATAAACAATCACCTTCATGTGGAAAGCAGGCAAGTATTAATCTGGGTGGAAGTATTGATCTATTTCTATCAGCGGATAAAAACAAAGTAATTCAACGGTCAGATACTACTGCCACTAACAAAAAAGTTGATGAAGAAGATTTTGACAATTAAAATTTATATCGTTTTCTCGTTTTTTATGATTGTTTCACTTTCCTTGTTTTCTCAAGGTTTGGTGGAGAATAATTTAACAACCAATCAGGTACTGGTAAAAAAATG
>JAZKBX010000163.1:42012-45302 GCA_040388455.1 Bacteroidota bacterium | reverse complement strand
TTCGGTCATTATTTATTTCTTTTATGACTGCGAATTTAGTATTAAAAAATTGTTTTCTATTACAAAACTTAAGAACATTTATAACTTTTTATTGACATTTTTTATCTGAATATTGAAATACCTAATTAAAATTAAATTAATATCTAAAAGCTTTTTATTTATTTTAAATGTTCTTTTTAAAATTTATTGTAAATTAGATGAATAAGAGCCTGATTTTGATGAACCTGTTTTGGTTAAAAAACCATTGATCAGATAAAAAGGGCTGTATAAATAATATTTAAAAAATTGGTACTATGCAAAATAATGAAGAAAAGAACCCGGTAGTAAATGAAGATCTTACGCAGATGGCAATTCCGGTGATCTCTGCTGATGAATCAGAATCAGAAAATGTTGATGTACTAATTTCTGAAGACGAAATAGAAGGTTTGAGTAAAACTCAACTTATTGATAAGCTTACTGAATACCTTACAATGGAAGAGGTTCATTCAATATTTCCGGCTGCAGTGATCATCAAAAAAAAATTAGATGAACTTGCTAAAGAAGAGTATGACCGCAAACTCCAGATCTTTACAGAGGACGGAAGTCTTGCAGAAGATTTCGAACCCAAGGCCGATCTTTTGGATGAAAAAGCAGAGCAGATCTGGAAAAGTTTAAACGCTAAAAAAGTGCTTCAGCGAAAGCAAAAGGAAAAATCTGCGCAGGAGAATCTTTCTACAAAAAAGCTGATCATTGAAGAATTAAAAGAACTGTTAAAAGGCAATGAGAACTTCTCAGCTTCGTACCACAAGTTTCAAGCACTTCAAAGTAAATGGCGCGTTACGGGTAACGTCCCAATACAAGATACCCACACGTTAAGAGAAAATTATTTTTTTCTTACAGGTAAGTTCTATGATATGGTGAAGATCAATAATGAACTGAATGTACTGGATAAGAAAAAAAATATTGAGCATAAGATCCAACTTTGTGAAAAGGCAGAACAGTTGAATTCAGAACCTTCGTTAAAGAAAGCAATGGAGGCCCTTACTTTGATTCAGGAAGAGTGGAGTGAGATCAGAAATTCTTCAAGGGAATTAAAAGATACTTTATGGCTGCGTTTTAAAGCTGCAGGTGATAAAATAATTGAGCGTAAAAAAGAACATACCCTTCAAATACAAACACAGCAAAAAAATAACCTTGCTGCCAAAACAGCTTTGTGCGAACAGATTGAACTGCTTGGCCAGGGAGAGTTTGTTTCACATAAAGGCTGTCGTGAAGCAACTGAAAAAGAGAATGCAATATGGGAGGCGTGGCAAAAAATAAGTTTTGTTTCAAAAAGCGATAATGGAAAATGCTGGACGCGCTTTAAAACAGCCCGTTTGCATTTACATCAATCTCTGGATCTTTTTTATGCTAAACAGCGTAGCGAATTCTCAGGCAACCTGGAAAAAAAAATAGCTCTTTGCTTAAAAGCAGAAGCATTGCAGGAAAGCTCCGAATGGCTTGCTACAGCAGAAGTATTAAAAAAACTGCAAGTGGAATGGAAAACGATCGGACAAGTTGCAACCAAAGACTCTGATGCAGTTTGGTTGCGATTCCGTAAGGCTTGTGATCATTTTTTTGAAAGCAAGACCAACCAGGTTGTCGCAAAAGAAAACACGCTCAAAGTAAACATTCAGGCCAAAGATGCACTGATTGCAAAAACAGACTTGTTTCAACCTTCTGAAGATATCCACCAAAGCATTGAAGAACTAAAAAAACTGCAGGAAGAGTGGACTCTTGCCGGTGAAACACCTTTGAAGGATAGTGACAGGCTTAACAATGCTTTTGGTAAGGCAATTGAAAACCTTCTTGAAAGAATGAAGGTGAAATCAAATGTGGATGATAAAATGTTCTATCGCTTAAAATATGAGCAGATGCTTAAATCTCCTCAAGGAATGGAGCAAATAAGAAAAGAACGTTCGGTGCTGCAGGATAAAATTAAAAAGCTTCAAACTGAAGTGGACCAATTGGAAAACAACCTGAGCTTTTTTGGAAAATCAAAAAGTACAAATCCATTAATTCTGGAATACCAGGAAAATGTGGAGAAAACCAAGTTGGAGGTAAAAGAGCTTAGTGCGAAATTAAAATTAATTCCAAAGCCTTAGTGGCTTGTTACATTTCAATAATAAACACTACTATTACTTTTGAAGGCTAAAGCAATTTCTCGACAGAGCCTGCCTGAGCGGAGTCGAAGGGCTCAAAATGAAAACGCACACGAGGATTCTCAGAAAACAGTAAAACGAAATTAAAAAATAATTAAGATGTCTAAAACAAAAATAACAGTAAACAACAATGGTTCTATCCGATTAGAAGGTGATTTCGAAATTGTAGATAAAAACGGGAATGCCTATGATCTGGGTGGAAGAGAAGTTGTTTCGATCTGTCGTTGCGGACTTTCAAAAAACAAACCTTTTTGTGATGGTTCACATAATGGACATTTTGAGCATGAAGCAATTGCTTTTGCTTTGCCTCCTAAGAAATAATTTTTTTTATCGATAATACTATTCGGTATTTAACCTTCCCACGATTTCTCGACAGGCTCGAAATGACAGCGCGCGTATGGTCATTTCGAGCTTAGCCTGTGTTGAGCCCTTGTCGAAGCATCGAGAAAGGTGGGTTAGCGTTTATGAGCAATATGCTATTCTATAAAATATAACCCGGCCTGATTTAAAAAACGTTTATAAAATGTCTTTGGAAATAATTTTCATTGGCATTAATTTTATATTTTTTTTCAAGCTTGCTTTTGAATCCGGATTAAAGCGTACTGTTGTTTCCCAGCAGTTTTCCGGTTTTAATTCTTCTTCCATTCCTGTTAAAACTTCCTTAGTAATAGTGGAGGAATAAATAACCGTTACACATTCTGTATTCAAATTTGCACTTCGCGGATCAAGATTGAATGTACCAATAACAGTAATTTCTCCATCAATTACCATGGACTTTGCATGCAAACCAAAAACAGGAGTAAAATTTATTTCCTTTTGCAAAGCCCCTGTCATTATTTTATAGCGAACTGCAGCATCCGGTTTGTATTCGAATACCCTTACCCCTGTTACTAAAAGCCTATCTCTATCGCGCTGATAGCCGCTAAAGGCTTCTAAGTTATCTGTTGATGCAAGGCTGTTGGTCATTATCTTAACCTCCACACCACGGGCTACAGCCTCCCGGAAAAGGGTCTTCCCTAATTGGGTGGTAATCAAATAGGGTGTTTGAATCACGATCGATCTTTTTGCATGCTTCACCAAATTGATCAAAGCAGTGGTGCTTATCCCTCC
>JAZKBX010000163.1:35418-41912 GCA_040388455.1 Bacteroidota bacterium | reverse complement strand
AGTTTATTTTCATCCGCCTCCACCATGATATCATCAACCAGTATCCTGACCTTCACCCCCCTATCGGCAGCACGAACAAGATAATCAGCGGCAATTAAACCTACGTTATCTGCAGAAAAAATAAAATATTGAATATCGATGGTTTGCTCCGCGTTTTCGCACAACCACGCCCTTGCTACCATTGAGCCATCGCCATCTTCCAAGGTGTAAACACCGGTTTTGTGCTGCATTATGCCTGATAGAGGATCGATTTTTTTTGAAAGTCCGGGTGCGGTTTCACAATGAATGGAAGAACAAAAATCAGGAATTTTATCCCCCTCATTTTTTGTTTCCATTGAACACGAGTAAAGTAGAATTGTAAGAAGGAAAAGGATTTTTTTCATGTGGATAGTATCTAATTGTAAAAATAATGAAATTCCTAAGAGCCTGTTTAAATTATATTTAAGAATAAGAATATTACTTACAAAAGCTAACGCACGTTTCTCGACAGGCGCGAAATGACAACGCGCGTAGGTCTTTGAAACCATTATAACAATATCAGCATTGAAAGCTAACGCGCGTTTCTCGACAGAGCCTGTCCTGAGCGGAGTCGAAGGGCTCGAAATAACAGCGCGCGTGGCCTTTTCAAGCGGAGTGGAGAAGCAAATGATCAATTACAAATAACTGACCAAAATAATCTTAATTTTGTAAAGCGTTCAAATCGTGTTTGAATGTGGTAAAAGAAAAAAATAAAAACAATAGTAGCCAATTTATTTTGTCAGAAAAATCAAAAATATTTCCTTTAGAAAAAAGTGACCTGCATCCCCGGAACAAGCACCGTTTCAGATATGATTTTGATCAACTTAGCCTTTGTTGTCCTGAACTGAGAGCATTTGTTTCCTTAAATAAATATAATAATCAGTCCATCGATTTTAGCGACCCTCTTGCAGTAAAAACACTGAATAAGGCTTTGTTAAAACATTTTTATACTATCTCCAACTGGGACATACCGGCAAATTACCTTTGTCCTCCAATTCCAGGAAGGGCCGATTATATCCATTATATGGCCGATCTGTTAAGCGCCTGCAACAATGGAATACTTCCACAAGGAAAGTCCATTAAAGTACTTGATATTGGTATGGGTGCTAATTGTGTTTATCCTCTTATCGGAAATAGTGAATACGGCTGGCATTTTGTGGGTTCGGATATTGATCCTATAGCGATAAAATCTGCGAAACAAATTATTGCTGCAAACGAATCTTTAAATGAAGCCATTGAATGTAGATCGCAAAAATCTCCATCATCCATTTTTAGGGACATTATAAAGCCGGGTGAAGTTTTTGATATGACAATTTGTAATCCTCCTTTCCACGCATCCTTAGCGGAAGCTGAAGCTGGTACCGAGCGAAAATGGAAAAATTTAGGTATAAAAAAAAACAGTAAAACCGATTTGAATTTTGGCGGGCAAAACACTGAATTATGGTGTCAGGGAGGCGAAGAATCATTCGTTAGTAAAATGATAGAACAAAGCGCTCAATTGCCAACAACCTGTTTTTGGTATTCAACGCTCATCTCCAAAAAATCTAATCTTCCTGCGGTTTACAGATCCCTGCAAAAAGTACAGGCCTTAGATGTAAAAACTATTGAGATGGCCCAGGGCCAGAAAATAAGCCGCATTGTGGCATGGACCTTTTTAAATAAAAATGGGCAAACTGATTGGAGAAGTAAACGCTGGAAGCTATAAATAAATGATGCTTAAAGGACTACATTATTTTTTATAAAATCCTGAAATAATTTTATCATTCGGGGTTAGCATTTTTAAAATTCGCATAGTCCAGTTCCAATTCTTTACATGCCTGTGCACAAACATTTTCAAGCTTTAAAACCAAGCGCGAAATTTCTTCTGTATGTCGTTTAGAGCCTGCGTATTCCTGAACTCTTTTTGCAGTATTTTCAATATCCGAACTCATACCCATAATTGAGAAGGACGGTATCATTTTATGCACTGCTGCGTAAACCGAACCCCAATCCTTATCCTGCACACCTTTTTTCATTGTGTTAATTAATGGTGGAGTTTGCACCAAATAAAGCGATATCATTTCCATAATTAATTTCGGATTATTTTTTATGCGCTTAATTAAATATTTCAGATCAGTGCATTTTAACTTTTCACTAAAACCATTTTCATTTTCAATAACCCTTTTATTCTTTAAAGGCATTGGCTTTTTGACAAAACTAACTATTTTACTATACAACACTCTTTCGTCAACCGGTTTTGCAATGTAATCGTTCATTCCAACGGCTTTGCATTTTGCCAGATCTACAGTGGTTACATCGGCAGTTAAGGCAATGATGGGGATCTTAGAATTCATTGTTTTACGAATATATTCTGTTGCTTCAAACCCATTCATTTCAGGCATCTGCAAGTCCATCAAAATAACATCATACGATTTAGCTTGTAGTTTTTCGATGGCTATTTTTCCATTTGAAGCAATATCACGTTCAAATCCAAAATCATCCAATAGCGTTTTCATCAGTAATTGATTTAGTGCAATATCTTCCACCACCAATACCTTTATATTTTTAATTTCGGGATCAATCTCCAAAATTTCTGATTCTAATTGTGCCTCCGCTTTTGTTTTTTGAAAACTTAATATAAAACTAAATGTAGAGCCTTCCCCAATTTTACTTTTAACAGTTATGCTTCCACCTTGCGGTTCAATCAATTGTTTTACAATAGCCAGACCTAAACCTGTTCCACCAAACAGTCGTGAAGTGTTGCTGGAAGCCTGCTGAAAGTTTTCAAAAATATGCTCTATTTTATTTTCATCTATTCCTATCCCGGTATCAGATACTTCAAATTCAAGAGTTGCCTTATCATCATCTTCGTTCAATAAAAGAACACTAACGGTAATTTCCCCTTTTGTTGTAAATTTAACTGCATTGCTCACCAAATTCAAAATGATCTGATGTAAACGCACCGGATCACCAATCAACACTTCCGGAATTTTACGATCGTATTTTTTAACTAATTCTAAATTCTTTTCCTGAATTTTTGTCTCAAACAAATGGAGCATAGCTGAAATAGACGACTCCATTTTGAAAGGTGTTTTTTCAAATGTCATTTTCCCTGCATCCACCTTTGCCAAATCGAGTATGTCGTTTATGAGTACAATTAAAGCATCACCACTCGTTTTTATTGCCGAAAGATATTCTTTTTGTTTTGCAGTCAAATCTGTTTTCAACACCACCTTAGTAAACCCAATGATCGCATTCATAGGTGTGCGAATTTCATGGCTCATGTTTGATAAGAACTGCTGTTTCGCTTTCACGGCATCTTCTGCAACTAATGTGGCAAATTCGGCCTTGCTCTGGGCCTCTTCGGCAATACCGGTTGCTAACTCAGCAAAAACTTTTGCTTCCATCAATTCCGCTTCAATTCTTTTTTGATCAGTAATATCGGTTCTTACCGCAACATACTGGTAAGGCTTTCTTTTGTCATTCAGGAAAGGAACAATAGTAGTAGCAACCCAATAAATGGTTCCATCTTTTGCTTTATTTTTTAATTCACCCCTCCAAATTTCACCATTGGCAATTGTGGACCATAAACCTCTGACAAATTCTTTCGGATGATACCCGGAATTAATAATGCGATGATCCGCCCCGATCAATTCTTCACGAGTGTATTTTGAGACTTTGCAAAAATTATCGTTGGCATGTTTGATAATTCCTTTCTGATCGGTGATAGCCACGATAGAAAACTCATCAAGTGCAAATTTGTAATCCGAAATTTCTTTCACACTTTTGCTCAAATCCTCTTCAATCCTTTTTTGCTCAGTAATATCACGTGCTGCAGCAAAAACTCCAAGAACATTTCCTTTCTCATCTTTATAAACAGAAGCATTATACATTACATCTGTTAAAGTCCCATTTTTATGTTTTATCGTTAAAGGGTAATCTGAAACAGATCCTTTCTCAAAAACCTGCTTATAGCCTTCCTGTGCCATTACAGGCTCAGTAAAGTAATTTGAAAAGTCGGTGCCGATGAGCTTTTCGCGCGGAACGCCAGTAACTTTTATTGATGCATTATTTACATCCAATATCTTTCCCTCCGCACTGATAGTAACAAGTGGATCTAAACTTGCTTCGATCAAACTACGAGAATATTGAGATGCTAATTTTGCAGCATAACTGAACGCTTCAAGTTCTTTATTTGCAATTTCCCGTTTTTCTTTCTCTTTGTTTTGATAGTCGAGTTCTATGTCAGCAATAACTAATTCAGCTGCCCGTTTTTCTTTTTCTCTCGTTTGGAATAAAAGTTCTTTATTAGCAATAACTAACTCTGCTGCACGCTTTTCTTTCTCATTGTTTTGAAAAGCAAGTTCTTTATTAGCAATGATCAGTTCTGCGGCACGCTTTTCCTTCACTTCATTTTGAAATGCAAGTTCCTTGTTTGCAATGACCAGCTCCGCAGCACGTTTTTCTTTCTCTTCGTTTTGAAAAGCAAGCTCTTTGTTAGCAATAATTAACTCACCGGCTCTTTTTTCTTTCTCAGCATTTTGAAACGCAAGTTCCTTGTTGGCAATGATCAATTCACCGGCTCTTTTTTCTTTCTCAGCATTTTGAAAAGCAAGTTCCTTGTTGGCAATGATCAATTCATTTGCTCTTTTGCCTTTCTCTGCATTTTGAAACGCAAGTTCTTTATTGGCAATAATCAGCTCTGCAGCTTGTTTTTCTTTTTCTTCGTTTTGTATTACTTTAGCTTCTTTCACCCGAAGTTCTGTACCCAATCGCCTTAACTCGGAAACATCAGCAATAGCAAGTAGAATTAATTGCTCTCTGTTGTCCTTTTGAAGGATAAGGTGTGCATTAAGCAACATTATTTTTTCGCCTATTCGTTGAAATACGTGTGTTACTTCAAAATTTTCAAAACTCTTGCTTTTTGAAAGAATATCATTTAGCATCTCACGAAGTTTCGGGATATTCCATTGTTTGTCCCCTAATTCAAAAAACGATTGCTTCTCTGTTTCCTCTTTTTTAACAAGAAATTTTTTATAATATGATTTGTTGGCAGATTGTATAATAAAGTCTTTGTTCAGCACAAGCATAGGCTCATGAATGGTAGCAATGATTGCTTCAGAATATTCATGCGATTCGGTCAAAAGATCATTACGCATTTGTAATTCCTGATTGATAGAAATAAGCTCCTCATTGGTGGTCTCAATTTCTTCTTTGGATGTTTCAAGCTCTTCGTTTAAGGTTTGAAATTCTTCATTACTTGAAACAATCTCCTCATTAGCAGCCTGTAATTCCTCGAAAGTAGTTTCCTGCGCTTCGATAATGGAATTTATTTCCATCCGGGTATTATTCAACTCCTCGGTAAGCTTTTTTATTCTTTGGGCCTCATGTATCGAATTGCTTTTCCCGTTATTACCAATTTCAATAAATTTTTCTACCTGTTCCTGTAATGTAAAAACAATGAGTAACAATGGTTCATCCCAATCAATTTTAAGGAGAGAAACCTCCAGAGACATCATACGAAAAACAGATTCGACTTTTATTTCGATGCCTGTTTTTTGTATAGATTCTTTTGTTTTTATTACTTTTTGAATAGCATTGCGAAGTTCAAAAGCGAACTCCGGTCTTGTCATTTTTAAAATATTCAGACTTGCTTTGCCGGAAGGGTGTGCGAGAAATAGAGAGATCGGTCCTCTGAACTGAAGAATCTCCATATCCTTGTTTATCACTGCACATGCCGGCATATACCTCGATAGAATAGCAGAATCAATTGCATTCTCAATGCCGGTTAAGTTAACGCTTAAACTTTTAGAGGATGTGTTTATTTTTTTACTGTAAAAATTTGTACGTGGAAAATGTGGTGTTAATTCAAGTATCTTTCTCACACCGGTACTCTTTTTACGGGAATAGATCTTAAATTTGGTACTTGTAGTAATAAAAAGCTGAGAAGATGTTCCAACAGTTTCTGCACTGCCAAGCATTAAACTCCCCTGGTTATTCAAAGCAAAATGAAGTGTTGAAAAAACTCTTTTCTGCGCAGAAGAATCAAAATAAATGAGAAGATTACGACAACTGATAAAATCCATACGTGAAAAAGGAGGATCGCGCAGAATATTATGAGGTGCAAATACACATATTTCGCGAAGTTCTTTAACAATACGGTAGTTGTCGCCAATTTTAGTAAAGTAGCGCTCTTTGTATTTCTTTGAAACAGGAATAATTTCACTTGCAGAATATTCAGCTTTGCGTGCAGTACTAATCGCCTGCTCGCTAAGGTCTGTAGCAAAGATCTGGAAGGGTATTTTTGTTTTTTTATTTTCCTGCATTTCAGTTAACATCATGGCAATGGAATAAGCTTCCTCGCCAGTAGAGCAGGCCGGAACCCATATTCGAATTGACTCATCTGGTGTTTTACTCTCCAGAAGCCTTGGAAATAAAGTTGTTTTTAAATACTGAAAAGCATCCTTATCTCTGTAAAAACTTGTTACGTTAATAAG
>JAZKBX010000163.1:0-35319 GCA_040388455.1 Bacteroidota bacterium | reverse complement strand
CTGCTTTTTTTGAGCAATAATTTTACATATTCTTTTATTGTTTTTATTCCGCATTGCAGCATTTTATTGTTCAAGCGCCTTTTAATGGTGGACATTTTATAATGATTGAAATCCACACCGGTTTTCTTAAATAAAATTTCGAAAATAGTTTTCAGATCATGATTGCTACTTTCGCTAAGCTCTCCTTCCTGTTTACCTTCAATATCATCTCTCAAAAAACCATTTTTGCTAAATACTGTTAAATGTGCGGCAATCTCTTTTGGAGATAAAATAAAATCAACAACACCAGCGGCAATAGCGGAGTGTGGCATACTGTTTGCCTGCGCAGAAGAATCCTGAGCAAATGTAATTCCACCTGCATTTTTAATCGCTTCCAATCCGATGGTACCATCGGTTGCGTTACCAGAAAGGATCACACCAATAACATTCTCTTTATGTGTTTCAGCAAGTGAGGAAAACAAAATATCAATGGAGGTGGTTGAACTATTTTTCGGACGGGGAAGCAATTGTATATGCCCGTCCGTTACTTTAATTATTTTATCATAAGGGATCACATACACATTATCTGGAGCCATCTGCGCCATATCCACTATTTCCTGAACTTTCATTTTAGTTATCTTGGAAACAATAGAAGTGAGAAAACTTTTATGGTCAGGACTCAGGTGTTGTACATAAATATAAGCCATTCCGGTATCGGAAGGTAAATTTTTCAATAAAGACTTTAGTGCCTCCAAGCCACCTAAGGAAGCTCCAATAGCCACAATAGGAAAAGAATGATCTTCCGCTTTTTTTTTGATTGATGATTTCTTCTTTTTAGTTACAGCGGTCGATCTCATTATAATCTGGTTATTGAAAATGGATTTTGTACTTATTGATCAAGGGATCGAGAATGGACTTTATCCTAAAAAAAATGCACAAACGAAGATACAACAATAAAGCATTGGACTAACATTGATTCAAGACAATTATAGCATAATTTCAAACTCTTCAAACCACCTGATTCCTTTACTAAAATCTCCTTTTTTTCTCAGCGATTTATTAAAAAAATAATAAAAAAAGAGCCCTGCTTTTATAGCAACGCTCCCATTTTATTTTTTTTAGCCATTTATGTGAAAAACAAAAGGTTCCATTTTATACTAAACCATATTATTAATATTTTCCATACAATGTATTTAAATATTAAATACAAGTCATTACATCCTATCCATATACCAACTCAATTCTTTTTCCATTTTTTTATAACGAAAAATAGTGGTGATGATCTTTTGTAAGCGCATGAAGGCGGTTTCGCTTTTCACCACATAATCGAAAGCTCTGTGATGCATACAATTTATGGCAACGTCAATTTTATCCTGAGAAGATAACATCACCACAGGGATATCAGGATTCACATTTTTTATTTTATCCAATGTTTCCATTCCATTCATTGCGTTCTTATCAATGCCATCAAGATGATAATCTAAAATGATGACATCAGGACAGTGAGATAAATTTTTAAGACAAAGCTCCCCGGTTGAATATGTTTCAATTATAAAATCTGCGTGCTCCAGGAATTCGATTTCGAGGGATTTTAAAAACAATGCATCGTCATCTACGAGGAAAAGTTTTATTTTGTTTTCTTCTTTCATTATTTGGTATTTTTTATCGTATTAAATTCTTCTTCTAACTCTACACATGCCTGCAAACAAACGTTTTCAAGCTGCATAACCAAATCATGTATCTCATGGGTCTGTTCCTGGATACTTGAATACTCCTGCACCTTTTTCGCCATATTTTCAAAATCTGAACTAATACCCATTATTGAAAATGAGGGGATCATTTTATGAACTGCCGCACGCAACGAATTCCAATCCTGATCCAATAAACTTTGTTTCATTGTGTTTATTAATGGTGGAGTTTGTTCCAGATAAAGTGAAATCATCTCCATCATTATTGCCGGATTGGATTTTGTACGCTGGTTTAAATATTTAAGATCAATGCATTTTAACTTCTCAACTACAACGTTTTCCATTTCTTTCGGCAGATTAACAAGTACAGGCTTCTTCACTAAACTCACTATTTTACCGTACAATACTCTTTCATCAACAGGCTTGGCAATGTAATCATTCATACCTACCGCTTTGCATTTTGCTAAATCAACTGTTGTAACATCTGCAGTTAAAGCAATGATCGGGATCTTAGAGTTCATTGTATTGCGAATGTATTCTGTAGCTTCAAATCCATTCATTACAGGCATTTGCAAATCCATCAAAATAATATCGTATGATCTGGCTTGTAATTTTTCGATGGCTATTTGTCCGTTACCTGCAATATCGCGTTCAAACCCGAAATCATCCAAAAGTGTTTTCATCAGTAATTGATTAAGTGCTATATCTTCCACCACCAATACTTTTATATTTTTTATTTCCGAATCCAATTCCACTCCTTCAATTTCCATTTCAGCTTTAGCTACCGTTTTTTGAAAACTTAATATAAAACTAAAAGTAGAGCCTTCATTAATTACACTTTTTACAAAAATGCTTCCACCCTGAGGCTCCACAAGCTGTTTAACAATTGCAAGTCCTAAGCCTGTTCCTCCATATAATCTGGAAGTACCACTGGTTGCTTGTTGAAAATCGTCAAAAATATTTTTTATTTTATTTTCTGCAATTCCTATTCCGGTATCCGTAACGGCAAACTGAATGGTTGCTTTTTCTTCATCTTCATTCAACATTAGAACACTCACAACAATCTTCCCCCTTGTTGTAAACTTTACTGCATTACTCACCAAATTTAATATGATCTGATGCAAACGCACTGGATCACCAATCAGTACCTCAGGAATTTTATTGTCATATTCCTTAACCAATTGTAAATTTTTCTCCTGAATTTTTGTCTCAAACAAATGAAGCATCGATGATATGGATGCTCTCAATTTGAAAGGTGTTTTTTCAAATGTCATTTTCCCTGCATCTACTTTTGCAAGATCGAGAATATCGTTAATGAGCACAATTAATGCATCGCCACTCATTTTTATTGCCGATAAATATTCTTTTTGTTTTACCGACAGATCTGTTTTTAGCACCACTTTTGTAAAACCGATGATCGCATTCATTGGCGTACGAATTTCATGACTCATGTTTGACAAAAACTGCTGCTTTGCTTTCACTGCATCTTCCGCTATTCTTGTGGCACTTTCAGCTTTTGCTTTTGCTTCTTCTGCAAGGCCTGTTGCCAATTCAGCAAATATCTTCGCTTCTGTTAATTCTGTTGCAACTCTTTTTTGCTCCGTAATATCTCTAGCTACAACAACTGCGCCAAGCACATTTCCTCTATCGTCTTTATAAACTGATCCATTGAATAATACATCGGTAAGCTTTCCGCCTTTATGACGAAGTGTAAGAGGAGAATCAGCAACGGAGCCATTTGCAAAGGCTTCCAAATAAACTTCACGAGCCTTATGGGGCTCGGTGAAATAATCGAAAAAGTTGGTGCCTGTTAATTGTTCGCGACTCATACCGGTAATATTCGCAGTGGCCTCATTCATATCAGTGATCTTACCTTCAGTGCTTATGGTAACCAATGGGTCAAGACTTGCTTCAATTAGACTAAGAGAATATTGAGATGCTAATTTTGCTGAATAACTCAATGCTTCAAGTTCTTTATTTGCAATTTCCCGTTTTTCCTTTTCCTTATTTTGAAAAACAAGTTCAATGTCAGCAATGACGAGTTCTGCAGCACGTTTTTCCTTTTCTCCTGTTTGAAAAACAAGTTCTTTGTTAGCTATGAATAATTCTGCTGCACGTTTTTCTTTTTCATCATTTTGAAAGATAAGTTCTTTGTTAGCAATGATCAACTCTGCTGCGCGTTTTTCTTTCTCATCATTTTGAAAAGCAAGCTCTTTGTTCGCAACGATCAACTCTGCTGCGCGTTTTTCTTTTTCATCGTTTTGAAAGATAAGTTCTTTGTTAGCAATGATCAACTCTGCCGCGCGTTTTTCCTTCTCATCATTTTGAAAAGCAAGCTCTTTGTTCGCAACGATCAACTCTGCCGCACGCTTTTCTTTCTCATCATTTTGAAACAGAAGTTCTTTATTAGCGATGATCAACTCTGCGGCACGTTTTTCTTTCTCATCATTTTGAAAAGCAAGTTCTTTGTTCGCAACGATTAACTCGGCTGCGCGTTTTTCTTTCTCATCATTTTGAAAGATAAGTTCTTTATTAGCGATGATCAGCTCTGCGGCACGTTTTTCTTTCTCATCATTTTGAAATACAAGTTCTTTATTCGCAATGATCAACTCTGCGGCTCTTTTTTCTTTTTCTGCGTTTTGAAAAACAAGTTCCTTATTGGCAATGATAAGCTCTGCGGCACGCTTTTCTTTCTCTTCGTCCTGAAAAGCAAGCTCTATATTCGCAATGATCAATTCCGCGGCCCGTTTTTCCTTTTCTTCGTCCTGAAAGGCAAGTTCTATGTTCGCAATAACTAATTCCTCCGCCCGCTTTTCCTTCTCCTCATTTTGAAAGACAAGTTCTTTGTTGGCAATAATTAATTCATCCGATTTTCTTCTCTTTGCCATATCAAGTAGCGATAAATGTTGATTTAATTAGTGTCGTTCGTATTCCCGATATCTTCAATCGGACTGCGTCTTTTATCTTTCAATTGTTTAAAATGAGAAGGGGAAAGGCCTGTAACTTTTTTAAATTGATTGGATAAATGCGCAACACTGCTATAATTCATTTTCCAGGCAATTTCGGTAATATTAAGCTCACCATAAATCATCAGTTCTTTTATTCTTTCGATTTTATGCGAGATGATGAATTGCTCGATAGTAGTACCCTGTACCTCGGAAAATAGATTTGACAGATAGGTATAATCATGGTTTAATTTTTCGCTTAAAAAATCGGAAAAATTAATTTTGATCATTTCGTCAGAATGATGAACCATTTCAATAATCACATTTTTTATTTTTTCAATTAACACAGCCCTCTTGTCATCCATCAACTCTAGTCCTGAGTCGAATAAAGCAATTTTCAGTTGTTCCCGCTGTTCCGCAGTAATGTTTTCCATGATCTCTACCTCACCTAAATCAACAGGAGTGAAATGCAATCCAAGTTTCTTCAACTCTTCTTTTACCGCCATTTTACAGCGGGCGCTTACCATGTATTTAATGTATAATTTCAAAATCTTGTTTGTTTTTAAACAATATTAACAAAGGTGGTTCAAATTAAATCTTCATTTGTTACACAACTTTTACAAAAAGTTACATAATTCACACATTTAGTGTTTTTGGCCGGACAATAAAACACTTCCCAAAAACAGATAAAAACTATTAAAATTAGCTCCTTTGGTCTAAATTTACTGATTTTTGGGGGAGATATTCCAATATTTTCGAAATGTGATCTACAATTCCCTCAAATTGATGATTTTGCAAGCTTTTGTCAATTAACCTTTTTTAAATAGCGTGTAACTGATCGACAAAGTAATCACACTCATTTTAAAATCATTAAGTAAAAAAGGCGCATTATTCTCAGCATCAATTTTTCCACCAAAACCAAGCATATCATTATGGTTAAATACCTCCTCATTGTAATTAACATTTGTAGTAAACATTTGACTTTCCGTTAGAGGAAGGTTATACCTTAGGTCAATTGAAAGATCTTTCCCTTTGATATCAAATGATTTACCAGCTCCGAAAATGAAATTGAATCGGGGGCTGTTGAACACATTCAACCGGGTCTCCAGAGTGAACGGAGCATCAATTGTGGTTTTGTTTAAAGCCCAGTTAGAATAATTATCCTTTTGAACCCTGGATGTTGACTTAATAGTTGGAGAACCGGTAAAATTAATTCCAATACCTCCCTGCAAAAAGAATTTACTTTCAGTAAAAGTATACCGTGCCATAAGAGGAAGATTAAAATAAGTAATTGTTATATCCGATGCGGTGGATTCAAATTTAATATCGCCATCCCCATTACCATCAAGTTTGTTTTCAACACGATTAAAATCGATACCACATTTAAGAAAATCAATTATTGGCTCAGCGAGGACAGAAAAGTTGTCGGAGAAATTATAGGCAACAAATCCGCCCAATCCGAAACCAACGCCCCATCTCACTTTCACATCCCATTCGGTGATCTTAGGGTTAAAATCACGTTGAAAATCTAAATTTTTAACTAAATTGGCTGAGCGGATGTTTCCTGAACTCAAATTCAACTTTACACCTGCGCTAAATTGTGCATTTGCAGTGATACATAATCCCAGCGATGCAATAAGTAATTTAATTTTCATTGTCTTGTTGTCGGTGATTAATGTGCTGACCCCGCACTTATAATTTTTTGAAAAAAAATCTTAAATAAGTTCCGGGTTGAATTGACAACCAAAGAAACATTCTATACTAATATTACGTTAACTAATTCAGAAATTGTTTGCTGATATTATTTCATCCAATATAGCACACAAAACACTGTAAAGCCCATAGTTACAAATGTCATGAGAAATATAGCCGTGAATTTTGATACACCAAATTCTCTAACCATAATTCGGATCGGCTCCGTAATAATGAGATTTACCAGGCTGGTGATTTTTTTCCAAGACCCCTGACCCTTTATAACATAATCTTTAGCGCCTGCTCTGAACGTTTCAATCGCCAACCCAATATCTTCATTGTTGGACAACATGATAACTTCTGTTTTAGGGTTAATGGCTTTGATCAATTTTAAAATATCCAAACCATTTTTACCATTCATGTAATAATCCAATATCACGATCTGAGTATCAGTATCAACCTTTGCTAAACAACTCTCACCGTCACTAAAAGTTGAAATTTGCATAATGGTTCCAAACCGATTTTGCAAATACTGTTTAAGTGTTGAAACCATTAATCTATTGTCGTCAACAATAAACAGGTTTATTTTAGCTGATTCCATTTGGCTGTCCTCCTTTATATAAATAAATAATTCTTTAAATAATCGATGGTACAAAGTAAGAGACATCAAACAATTAAAGTGTTACACATTTTAAAAATAATCTTACACAATTCACATGTTTGGAGGCCATGTAATTACATTGTTTTACTGGTTAAAAAACGGGAGGTCGTTTAATGATGCAGCAGATTACCGGATTAGCATTGGAATTAAAGGATCCGAATGTGAGGGAATTTATTTCAATTTATTGAAAAAATAAATTGGGGAAAAGGCCATTATACTGTCAGGAGAAGAATTGAAACTGGTGTTTCACACTTTTTTTTAGTGCACGAAAGCAGTTCCTGAAATGGCATCAAGAAAAAAAAATCTTTTTGAGAGAAAACTTTTTAAAATTACTAATTCAAAATTCATAAACGTTTCATGAATTATAAAAGATCATCCTAAAAATAGCCGAATGAACCTATCACATTACCAGAGAATTAATGCAAGATGAAAATCAAGCTTCTTTTTCGTAAAAAACAGGATCTCCATTAATCGATTCGATCTCTTTTTTAAATCTTTCAATGATGTTTCTTTCATCATCCGTAACAACGGAGTAAGCCTTGGCAATTTTTTCCATCACTGCAATAAAAGATTTTTTAAGGGCCGGGCTCAAGTAATGACTGTTAAGTTTAATTTCATTCATTGCCCAATTATAGCTGGTTTCAGGATCCAATTTATCTTTCTCCATAATTCGAAAAATAATATCCGTTACATTGAAATCATAATCTTTACATCGAAGTTCAGCAGCAATAATGTCATGAAATTTTTGTCGCTCTTGTGGCTGAATATATCCATCAGCAGTGGCAACAGTATAAGCGAGCTGGCCAATCGCATAATGTAAATTCTCTAAGGATGTCATAGTATATATATATTTGTTTGTCCAAAGGTAGTGTTGAACAAATAATTAAATAATGAGCTGGATCAAATAAAAAAATGACATTCCTCATTAATCGAGGAATTATAACCCTGTTACTTTAAGAAAAAACTTACCATTGAAGATTTAATTAGACCAATTACAATCGTGAATGATGAAAACCTTTTTCAAAATGAAAATTTAATTTGAATTAACTGATAAAAATCATCTCATCTTCTGATGACAATCATTCGCAATAATGGCGAGCTGCCTTACTTTTGTTAAATAAATTTAAATGAGTTGGCCCAAATGCAAAACATCATTAACAATCAATATATTATTGCAATATTTATAGCTCGTATTTTTTTAGGGTTTCTATTCTTTTTCCAAGGATATGATGCTATTGTAAGGGTTGGGATAAAAAACCTAATAGAAACCCTTCATCTACCACTTTCAGAAAAAGGAATTCCCAAAGCATTCACTATTGTCGGGGTATGGCTTATTTCATCTGTTCAACTTATTGGAGGCATTCTTCTTATCATAGGATTTGTGAAATATTATATCCTATACCTATTGGGAATCAATTTGGTTATCGCTTCCCTTGTATATGGAAGCATTAAACCATTGTGGGATATGCAGTTCGTTTTTCCACGTTTGGTAATCTTAATTTTCCTTCTTATCGTTCCATCACAATGGGATGTTTTATCTGTAGATTATTTCTGGTCATTCTTTAAATTTTTAAAAACCGTATAAAACATGAAAACAATTCTGGTTCCAACCGACTTTTCTGACAGTGCAAAAAATGCGATTAATTACGCAACAGAATTAGCTAAACTTACAAAAGCTAAACTTATTTTATTTCACGTTTTTCATATTCCTGCAGTTCCTTCGGATGTACCATTTGTAATGCCTTTAGATGACATAGAAAAAGACAACCTAAAAGCATTAACCAAAATAAAGAAAAATATATTATTTAAGCACGGAAGCGAGTTGAATATTGTGTGTAAAACTAAACTTGGTTTTGCCGTAGATGAAATAAATGAAATAGCAAAAGAAGAAAATGTAGATCTAATAGTGATGGGAGTTCGTGGGGCAGGATATTTGACTGAAAAATTAATCGGTAGCATCACTACAACTTTAATCCGTAAGGCAAAACGTCCTGTTCTTGCGATCAACGACAAAGTTACCTTTAAGAGTATCAAAAAAATCGTATTGGCCTGCGACTATCAAAATATAGATTCTAAATCTATGGAGCCTTTAAAAGAGTTTATTAAGCTTTTCAAATCTCAATTATATATACTGAATGTTTCAAGTGAAGGGGAATTAGTTTCTCCAATAAAGAAAACAGTTGGCGGAACACAACTAGTGCATTCATTTGAAGGTTTAAATCATTCGTTTGACTTTGTAGAGAATGAGGATATAGTAGAAGGAATAAATGAATTTGTAGATGAGCACAACGCAGATCTAATTGTAATGATACCAAGAAAACACACATTTTTTGAAAACATTTTTCAAGAAAGAAATACAAAACGCATGGCTTTTCATACTCACATCCCTTTACTTGCTTTACCGGAATAAAAACGACATACAATTATTGCCGATTTAGAACAACCAATTACAAAATATTAAAATGAAAATAATAGTTGACGACAACAGTACACTGTTTGAAATACAAGAAGAATTTACAAAGATGTTCCCCTTTTTGAAAATCGAATTTTTTTTCAAAAAACTCATACCAACAGCCTTATCTCCACACAAACTGCTAAAATCAACCGGTAAAACTATCGCTGATTATGGTACCAATGATGAGCAAACCAGCATTATCATTACACCACAAATGACGGTATCTCACCTTGAACAATGCTTCATCAGCGAATATGGAATATCAATAAAGGTGTACAGGAACTCATGGCGAGTTTGGCTTGAAACAACCGTGACTGAATGCTGGACACTTGAAGAGCAAAACAGACAAGGCGAAGCACTAAGTGGGAAAATTAGTGAAAGTAATTATTAAACATTTTAAAGGGATATGACCGAAAACAAAAACACTTTTAACTAAAACACAAAAACATGGAAACTACAAAAACAATTTACCAATTGCACGAGGACCACAAAATATGGTTAAACAAATTAGAATTTTATAAGGACGAAATTTTGATTATGCAAAATAGAATTTCAGAAATTGCAAAAAAAAACACTTCAAAGGAAGTGCTTTCATTTGTTGAACATTTTCAAAACCAATTAATCGTTCAAAAGGAACAGATAGATAGTTTAAAACATGAAATTAACAGCCACGAAAGATCAATCGAAGAAAAAGTAAATAAAAAAGCGGTCGCAAATGAAAGCAAAAAGTTTTTGGATCATTCAGCGCAAAGAAACAGCATTGAAAGTTTTGAAAAAAAATTCAATGACCTAAGAAAAGAATTGATTCATTTTCTTTCAAAATGGATGTAAAACCTCAACCAATACATTTTCTCCATGAACTAAAAACACCAAACTACCACCTACAATACAGGTGGTAGTTTAATTTAATAGCATATATTTGCCGGAGGTTTGAAAAATAAATATTTTATTTTAGTAACAGCTTAACTATTTATTTAACTGGCAAACTAGCTAAAATCATAAATTCAATGAAGCTTTTAATTAAAATTATTCTTGCTGTTTCTATATTGCAATCATGCAACGGCAAAGAAGAAAAAATACAACCAATAATTGAGAATATTTCTGAATCAGTATATGCTTCTGGAATTATAAAAAGCAAAAATCAATACCAGGTGTTTTCCACAGTTAATGGTTTGATACAGGAAATACTGATAAAAGAAGGAGAGGCTGTAAAAAAAGGAGATCCAATAATATGGATCACAAGCGAAACATCTAAATTAACCAGGGAGAACGTACAATTAGCAGCAGACAATGCAAAATTAAGCGCTAATATTAACAAGCTAAATGAGCTAAACATAAATATAGAATTTAATAAAAGCAAAGTCAAAAATGATTCCTTGCTGTTGCTAAGACAGCAAAATCTTTGGAAAGAGAAAATTGGTACCCAAACTGAATTAGAACAAAAAGAACTGGCTTATAAAAACGCGGTAACAAATTACCAGGTATCCATACTCCGATACGATGACTTGCAAAAACAACTGAACTTTGCAGAAAAACAATCCCAAAACAATTTACAAATCAGCGATGCGCTTTTCCAGGATTATACCATTAAAAGTGAAATCAACGGCATCCTTTACAGAGTTTTGAAAGAAAAAGGAGAAATGGTGAATACACAAAGTATGCTTGCAACAATTGGCGATGCGAATGAATTTGAAATTGAGCTGCAAGTTGATGAATATGATATTGCTAAAATAAAGCCTTCGCAAAAAATATTACTTAATATGGATAGCTATAAAGGACAAGTTTTTGAAGCTAAAATAAAAAAGATTAATCCAATAATGGATGAACGCTCCAGATCCTTTACCATTGAAGCCGACTTTGTAACAAAGCCAACAGCACTATATCCCAATTTGACTACTGAAGCGAACATCATTATTCAAACCAAAGAAAAGGTGTTAATTATTCCGCGCAGTTATTTAATTGATGACACCTTCGTGGAAATGGAAAATGGAGAAAAAAGAAAAGTTAATACCGGACTGAAAGATTATGAAAAGGTAGAAATACTTGGAGGTTTAAGTGAGGCTGATATTATTACAAAGCCACAAAAATGAATTACAAATTAATCCTTAGTATAGCCAGATCATTACTGTTTGCGCGTTGGAAACAAACGCTTGTTGCGGCCATTGGCGTTACGTTTAGCATTACCATGTTTATCACATTGCTTAGCTTTATGACCGGGCTAAACGATCTGCTGGATGGTTTGATCCTAAACAGAGCTCCCCATGTTAGATTATATAATGAAATTAAACCAAATAAAATTCAGCCGATAAATTTTTCGAAAGATTATATAAATTATCACAATTTTATACATTCCATAAAATCAACCAATAGCAGAGAAGAGATATACAATAACGCGAGTATCATGGAGGCCCTAAAAAATGATAACAGAGTACTTGGTTTTGCGCCCAAATTAATTGCACAGGTATTTTTTAATGATGGCACTATTAATATTAACGGCCTTATTAATGGCATTGATATTAAAGCAGAAAGCGAACTTTTTTTCTTCACCGATTATTTAATTTCCGGGAACGAGCTTGATTTAAAAAACGTATCCAATAGCATAGTGCTTGGAAAAGGCCTGGCAGAAAAATTATTAGCAAATGTGGGTGATGTAATACAGATAACTACTTCACAAGGAGAAATATTTCCATTGAAAGTAGTTGGTCTTTTTCAATCCGGATTGCAGGAGATAGATAAAATGCAGAGCTATGCTTCCATTGGTACAACACAAAAAATATTGGGTAAATCAAAAAATCACATTACTGATATTCAAATAAAATTAAAAGATATTACACAAGCTCCCGCCATTGCTAAGGAGTATGCTCAACTCTTTCAAACAGATGCAGAGGACATTCAAACAGCCAGCTCACAATTTGAAACAGGCAGTTCAGTGAGAACTATTATTTCATACTCAGTAGGTATCACTTTACTTGTGGTTGCGGGCTTTGGCATCTACAATATTTTAAACATGATGATCTATGAAAAAATGGATTCCATCGCTATTCTAAAGGCAACCGGTTTTTCAGGCAGAGATGTAAACATGATATTTTTGGTCATTGCATTAAGTATAGGCTTTTTTGGTGGAATGGCAGGTCTGTTTTTTGGTTTTATATTATCGTCTGTTATTGATCAAATACCATTTAACACAGCAGCTTTACCAACTATTACCACCTACCCTATTAATTACAACCCTGCATTTTATATAATTGGTTCATTTTTTTCATTAGTCACCACCTATTTAGCAGGCTGGTTCCCTGCCAGAAAAGCAAGTAAAGTAGATCCTGTTATAATAATCAGAGGAAAATAATATGAGCGAGATTATTTTAGAAGCCCAACATATTAGTAAAAGCTTTCACGATCCTGTAACAATCAATGTTTTAAATGATATCAACTTCACGATCAATAAAGGAGAATTTGTTTCAGTTATTGGAAAATCGGGATGTGGTAAATCCACCCTGCTTTATATACTCTCCACAATGGATACAGACTATGAAGGGAATCTGCTGATTGATAATCAAAGCATGAAAAATAAAAAAGAAGCTGATTTAGCACAACTGCGTAATGAGAAAATTGGCTTTGTATTTCAGTTTCATTACTTACTCAATGAATTTAGTGTATTGCAAAATGTAATGCTACCCGGTTTAAAACTAAATAAATATTCGGAACAAGAAGTAGAACACAGAGCAATGGAACACTTGAAAACATTAGACATACAAAAATTATATTCTAAAAAAGCCAATCAATTATCAGGTGGTGAAAAACAAAGAGTTGCTATAGCCCGTGCATTAATTAACGACCCTTACATAATAATGGGCGATGAACCAACAGGCAACCTGGATAAGAAAAACAGTGAAATAGTTTTTGAAATTTTCAAGCAATTATGTGACGAACACAATCAAACCTTAATGATTGTAACACACGACCAAAGTTTTTCAAAAAAAACCAACCGGGTGATTGAAATGGAAGATGGTAAAATCATTAGCCAGTAAAAAAACTACCGTATCCCACGATTATTATAATTTTATAAAACCTGCCACTTCCCTCCCTAAGTTTTTTAAAGTACTCATTCCAATAAATCACCCAATACGATAAATCAGGATAAAATTCAGTTAAAAATTATTATTAACTGTGATATGAATCATTTCATTTCTTGCCAACCATCATTGAAATAATTTCAGTAATGAATTTACTTTGCATAAAAATTATTTAATAATTATATATAAAAAAACATAAAAAAATGAGAACAGATTCAGAAATTCAAAAAGATGTTATGGACGAACTTAAATGGGAACCACTAATGAAATCTACAGAAATTGGAGTAGCTGTAAAAAATGGAGTCGTAACCCTTTCTGGATTAGTAGATACATACTCGAAAAAATTAACTGCAGAAAAAGCAACCAAAAGAGTTGCCGGAGTAAAAGCCGTTGCCGTTGATATCGAAGTAAAAGTATCTGGTTTTGGGAAAAAGAGTGATACAGAAATAGCAGAAGCAGCTATTAGTGCACTAAAATGGCACAGTGCGGTTCAACAAGAAAAAATAAAAATAAAGGTAGAAGACGGATGGTTAACTCTTGAAGGAGAAACAGATTGGGAATTTCAAAAAAATGCCGCAAGTAGTGCAGTCCAACATTTATTGGGCGTACGTGGAGTAAGTAACAATATTAAAGTAACTCCACAGGTTACTGCTAAAGAAATAAAAACAAAGATATCTTCTGCATTCCACAGAAGTGCAACAATTGATGCAGAAAAAATCAATATCGAAACAATTGGAAACAAAGTTATTCTAACGGGAAAAGTTCGTTCATGGGCTGAAAAAAGAGATGCTGCACGTGCCGCCTGGTCAGCACCCGGAATTGGTCTGGTTGAAAATAAACTCGAAATTGACACCGAAGTATTTGTTTATTAAAGAGTTTGATACGGTAATTTATTTAAACTATTTTCATTAAAAAAAACGGATATTTTATAAAATCCGTTTTTTTTATTTCTAACTGTAAAAAAAATCTTGAGAAAATAAAAAACGACTAATTTACTATTTATGAAAACAACAATTATTTGCCCTGTTGATTTTACTGATTCAGCCAACAATGCATCGGAATACGCTGCAATGCTTGCACAGGTGATCAATGCCGAACTAATGTTATTTAATGTTCAACAAATTCATTTGGAGACAGCTGTAAGTTTAGCAGAAGGGAGTGGAAGCAGACAAAGAGAAAGCTCTCTCTGGGCATCGAATAAATTGAAACAAATGAGTGTTGATATTAACAAGTTATACCAAATCCCGACAACTTACGAAGTTGATATAACTACAAAATCTCTTGCGAAAACAATCGCCTCTGCTGTTACACGCAACACGATGATTGTTATGGGAACCAACGGTCCGGACAATTTGAAACAATTTTTTGGAGGCACAAATACCTATAAAGCAAGCAGGGAATCAGAATGCCCACTTCTAATAGTCCCTGAAGACCTTTCATTTGAAAAGTATAAAAACGTACTATTTCCGATTATCTATGGTAAGATTGACAGGAATGCATTGGATCAATTTTATGAATTCATCAATTTTTTTGATGCACAAATAACGTTTCTTTATTTAGCCGAAGAAGATAACACTAAAACAAAAAAAGAATTCAACGAAATAAAAGAAGAAATAGAAACCTTTTTAAATAGTAAATTAAAGCATACTGTTAAAACAGCTTTCACGGACAACATGGAAGACACACTCGATGATTTTATACTTGAAAACCAAACAGATTTACTTGTGATGGAAGAACAGCACAGGAATATCTTAGAACGTTTTTTTCAAAAAAAACCTATATTGGCAACATTGAGCGCAATAGCCCCTTATCCGATATTAGTAGTTCACCCTTAAATGATCAAAACACTTTCCGTCAATTAAGCAAAATAAATTATGCTCCAAACTGCAATTTAAAACACTAAAATTATGAATACCGGTTTTTTAAAATGTCAAAAACCAAATTAAACAGTCCAGACAAGATTTACAAAAAATCAGAAATGAAGAGGAAACTATCGCTCAATATTAAAAATTACATAGCAAATGAAACAACATTATGATACATTATTAGATGCGGTGAACGATCTAAAAAAAAGAGGATTTACTTTCGATTTTATGGAGCAAAAAGATAAACTTTTTTGCACTGAAAAACAATGTGACTTTAATCCTGAAGAGTTTGAAATTGTTGAATTCCACAGATTTGAAGGTATATCAGACCCCGAAGACAATTCAATAGTATATGCTATCAGCTCTGAGAAAAATAACATCAAAGGCTTACTAGTTAATGCATATGGAGCATATTCCGATACTAAAGTTTCGGAATTGATCTCAAAAATGAAAATTGCAAAAGAAAGCTACGAATAAAGTTGAGCCTTACAAACTTTTTACAATTCCAGGTTAAATAAGAAGTCAAAAAAATAAAAAAATGCAATAAAACACCAGAGTGCCTTCACACGAATGAGACATCTAATACAGCTACATCAAAAAAGCAGGTGTTGCCTTTTCCATAAAAATAAAAAATTTAAGTTCTAACCAATTTTGAATTTGCATTTGCTTCTTTCAATAACAAAATAACTTCTTCATCTTCTACTTGAGAAAAATCATGATAAAATTGGCCCACCCCCATAAAGTTTCGTGGCGTTAGAAGAACAACAATTTCATCAGCAATACTTTCTATTTTGCTTATTGATGGTGGTGACGCCACTGGTGCGGCAACAATAATTTTTTTCGGATTCATTTTCCTCACTGAATGAATTGTAGCAATAATAGTGCTACCTGTTGCAATCCCATCATCAGCAATAATTACCGTTTTATCTTTTAAATTGGTTGGTTCCTGATCGCCCATATAGTATTTAAACTTTGTTTTCAGGTCCTGAAGAATTTTACCAGCTGTCCTATAAATATATTCTTCGGAAACATCGGATACACCATCATTAATTACCAATCCATCTAAAGAAACTGAACCAATCGCATATTCAGGATTTGAAGGATGTCCTATTTTTTTCGAAAGAACAATTTCCAAAGGAAATCCTAGATCCTTTGCAATTACATAACCTATTGGCACTCCACCACGGGGAATTGCTAAAACAATTCCATCAGTACTTTTATACTTTTCAAGTTTTAATGCAAGTTCCATTGCTGCATCATATCTATCTTTAAACATATTCTCTTTAGTTAAATTAAAATTTATACGAATATTTCTTCTATTGATTATTTCTATCCTTAAACTCGTTTATCCCAAATCAAAATTATTTTTTATGGGCAATAAGATTCTCCTTGTCAAATTTTGCTGAAATAGATTTTCCAGAAATATTAAAGGTCACTTTGCAGGAATTATATACTATTGAATTTGACTCCAGGATAAATCCGTCATTCAGAAATGGCTTCAAGGCAATATCAATGGTGGTTTCATCGGGCATAAAAAACCGTATTTCACACAATACCCCCACATTACTGACCGGTAATAATTTTTGATCAAGAAGGTAACAATGCAGATTAGGGAATGCCTCTTTCAATTCAATGTGAAAATTTTCAGCCGCCTTTAATTCTCCTCCATGAGGGCCAGTAGTTCCTTGATATCTATTTACAGAATATAATATAACAATTCCCGATAGAAGTAATCCGAATAAGATAAGCTTTGCGTTCATACCAAAAACAATTTATATGAATACAAATTTATAATTGGAATGCTTCTTTTAAAAGGATCTTCAACATTACAAGAAATGATCTTTATTATTTTTAAGGAAAAGCAATCGATATTAATCTATTAAAAAAAGGAATGATATCTTTTTTTAGCAATCAATTATTTACTCATATCGCAATGCATCAATAGGATTTAAGCGTGCCGCTTTACGCGCAGGATACCAACCGAAAAAAACTCCAATTATAGCTGCGAATAAAAATGAAAGTGCAATAGAATAAATTGTAACCGTAACTGGCCAGCCACCAAACCTCGCAACTAACACAGAAACGAATGTTCCCAATCCAACCCCAATTATTCCGCCCACAAAACTGATAAACATAGCTTCAATCATAAATTGCATAAGTACATCCTTGCTTTTTGCCCCCACTGCTAAACGAATCCCAATCTCCTTTGTACGCTCAGTAACTGAAACCAACATAATATTCATAATTCCTATCCCACCTACAAGCAACGAAATGCTTGCTATGCTTCCAAGTAAAATTGTCAAGACCTTTGAAATGGAACCAAAAATATTACTAATATCAGATTGAGTACGTACGGTAAAATCATCTTCAACGTTCTCAGGCAGTTTATGTCTTTCTCTTAGCACCAAGGTAATTTCATCTTTTGCTCCATCAATATCCTCTTCTGAAACAGCGGAAGCTATAATTTGATTTAAATTTGTAGTAGAAAGCATACGCTTCTGAACAGTTGAAAAAGGAGCAATAATAATATCATCCTGATCTTGTCCAAATGTATTTTGTCCTTTTTTTTCCAGCAAACCAATAATTTTAAATGGAATTCTATTGATACGTATTACTTGTCCAATCGGGTCACTTCCTTCCCCAAAAAGATTAACTGAAACAGTTTGTCCCACTAAACAAACCTTTGCTGCAGCGCGTTCATCTGTTGAAGAAAAATAAGTTCCACTTACAACATTCAGATTTCTTATAGAGAAATAGTCTGTCAATGCACCGATCACAATTGTCCGCCAGTTTTGCGAGCCGGTAATTATTTGAGCCCCCGTTCGAACCACTGGTGAAACTGACACTACCAAAGGACACCTTGCCAATATTGCCTCTGAATCCTCTTTTTTCAAATTCCCTGATGAACCGGCTTCCATACGTACCCCTCCCTGATTTACAGCACCAGGGAAAATCATAATACTATTGGTTCCTAAACTGGCTATAGAAGCTTTTATATTTTGTTTTGACCCTTCACCAATAGCTAGCATTGCAATTACCGATGCCACACCTATAATAATTCCAAGCATGGTTAAAAATGTCCGGAGCTTATTTTTGCTCAAAGAACGCGAGGCAATTCTTATAAGGTTAACAATCCTCATTTTAACTCTTTATTTACATCGGCCCTTGGATTTTTTTTTAATTCCTCAGAAGCCGATTTTCTATTTTGTACGGGAATATTCTCAATTATTTTTCCGTCCTTAAAAAGGATATTACTAATTGCGAACATAGCAATATCCGCCTCATGAGTGACCATTGCAATTGTAATCCCTTTGTCATTCAAATTTTGAAATATTTCCATGATCTCATAACTTGTCCGGGAATCGAGGTTTCCCGTTGGTTCGTCTGCCAAAATTACCTGAGGTTCATTTACCAATGCGCGTGCAATGGCAACCCGCTGCTGTTGCCCTCCAGACAATTGGTTGGGTAATGCATCCGTCCGGTCGCTGAGCCCAACGGACTCAAGTGCATTAAATGCCTTTTCCCTTCTTTCTTTTGAATTTATTTTATTATTATATAATAGGGGCAGTTCAACATTTTCAATTGCCGTGGTTCTTGACAAAATATTAAATGACTGAAAAATAAAACCAATTTTTTTATTTCTCAATTCTGCCAATTGATCCCTGTTAAGTTTCAATACATCTATTCCATCCAAATAATATTCACCGAAAGTTGGACTATCCAGACAGCCAATAATATTCATAAAAGTAGATTTACCCGAACCACTCGCTCCCATTATTGCTACAAATTCTCCAGCTTTAATAGAAAGCGAAACACCATTTAAAGCATGCAATTCAATTTCACCAGAACGGTAAATTTTTTCTAATTTTCTTACTTCAATTAAGATTTTTTCTTTCTTCACAGCGCTATCTTGTTTTCCTTGATGGAAATTTGGGCATAAAGGGGCTCTGAACAGGAGCTGAGCTTTCTCCCTCCTTGTTATTGATCCCGATAACTATTTCCTCTCCATTTTTAATATCACCTGAAACTTCGATAAATGTTTCATCAGAAATTCCTTTCATAACTTTTTTGGGATAAATCATTTCATCTTTTAAAACCCATAAATATATAATAGAAGAGGTATCAGGTAGATTTCCTTTTGCCCTTTTACTTGGTTTTATTATTTCATTCCATTGCTTTGCCACGGAATCAGGAACGTGGGCCGATTTAAAGTATTCATCCGGTGGACTAAAATGCAGTGCGTTTCCCGAAATTTTTAATACCCCTTTATGCTCTTGTACCTTTACTGTGATATTCGCAGTAAGTCCTGGCATCAGCTTTAAATCAGGGTTTGAGACATCAACAATTACAATGTAGGTTACAACGTTCTGCACAACAACGGGCTGTAATCTTATTTGTTTAACTGCCCCATGGAATACTTTATCAGGATATGCATCAACAGTGAATGAAACTTTTTGTCCAAGCTTCACCTGCCCAATGTCGGCTTCATCAATATTTGCATGTACCTGCATTTTAGTAAGGTCATTTGCAATAGTAAATAAAGTAGGGGAATTAAAACTGGCAATCACTGTTTGTCCAACATCAACACTGCGTGAAATAACAGTCCCACTCACCGGAGCTCTAATTGTAGCATATCTGATATTGATTTTTGCCTGATTTAACTGAGCTTTTGAAGATTTTAAAGCACTTTTAGCAACTTGGTAATTGGTATTGGCTAAATCATAATCGGCTTGTGAAATAACTTTTTCGTCAAACAATTTTTTATTGCGATCAAATTCGAGTTTGGATTGTCGAACTTGTACATCTGCTCTCTCGAGATTGGCTAAAACATCTTCCTTCGCAGCATTGAGTAGAGTGGTATCGAGCATTGCTACAATTTCACCTTTTTTTACAACAGTGTTGAAATCCGCAAATAGCTTTGCAATTATTCCCGAAACTTGTGTTCCAACTTGCACAGTAGTATCTGCATTTATTGAACCGGTGGCAGTAACAGCTACAATTACATCGCCTTTTTCAACTTTAGCCGTTCGCCATGAATAGTTTTTTTTCTTGCCTTTAGAAAAAAAATAATAGGAGGTTCCGACAGCTAAAAGAACAAAAATTACAAGAAAAACAATACTCCTCTTTTTCATTGAAAAAATAGTTGATAAAACAGAACTACTGTTTAGTATAGGTTATCTCCATTTTTTATCATCATTTTCTGAAAACGAAAACAGTATCAATTAGCGGTATAAATTATTTAAGAAAAATTTACTATTCCTTACGCAATGAATCAGAAACTTTTAGAGAATCCTTATACAAAACATTTACAGGAACGTGATGTTTCTCTTTAGTAAGCGGCACACAATATTTACCGGAATCACCCATAAATAGAAGGACAACAAGAAAAGCAACAACGCCAAGCAGTATAAAAATTATTAACAAATAAATTTTATTAGTATTCATATCAACTTCTGCAAACGAGGTTTTCAAAATTAATTTTATTAGGATTCTGTCAAAATTTTATTTCAAAATTTACTATATTTAGTAACGGGTGATTAATGCAATTCGTTTGTATTTTTCTAATTCTCCACTATTAACAAAGGCAATATCCCCATCATTTTTTAATACCAGTTCAATCAGATCGTCAACAACATCAGGGAATACCTGTGGATCGTTTTTATCCAATATTGAAGTGTTCAAAGTATATTCATCTTTTCCAATTTTGGCAGGACAAACAAAATCCTTCTCAACAATTAACAACCTTCCTTTTTTTTCTGCTGCGGCACGCCAAACATCCTCTATTCCATAAACATACTCTTTTCTATTTATCGCATCTTCCAACTTATTAAGCGAACTTTGACGATCCAACTCCTTCAAACTTAAAATAGAGGGCTCTATCGCATTATATATCTCCTTGAGAGAAGATTTTTCGTAACTCCCTTCTACAAAGGCGACTATTTTTTTACTGTTTTTTGTTAGCTTCTTAAAGTGCCCTAATGTTCTTTGAACCCCGCACACAATAACAGGTGTATCTATTTCATTAAGCTTCACACTTAAAGCATCATCGATCTTCTTCAGGTAATTATCGAGATTGATTTCCCTGACCGCATCAGTTGTTGAAAAATTGGCAACCTTAGAAGGTAAGTCCCTTTTAACCTCCTCTATATTCGATGGCATGTTGTTTAAATTGATCTCAATAAGTTTATTATTGTAACCACGATAAACTTTTGCCTGATGATTGACAATGATTAATAATAAATATCCGTAGCTGTTTTTTGTAGAGTATAACAGGTCTCTTATTTCAAAAGATGAATCTATGATAAGTTTTTCCTGAACATGAAATGGCAAATAAATCATCTTCTCTTTTTCAGAAGAAACAAATATTGCAAGAGCCTTTGATAGTTTCTTATGGTCAATAGTGGAAATAAGAGTACGAAGTTTGTCTATTACCACCATTGTTTTTTTTTCCGAAAACTCCTCCAACAATTCATTTTCTGCTCTTTTCACTAATGCTTTAACCCGCCCTTCGTCAATTCTATACTGAGGATATCTTTTATCGGTTGGGATAATCAAAGATACTGAAGGGGCTATTTGTGGAGCATTTATAACGGATACATCTTTCATATACAGGGTTTTTATTATTAAGTCTTATTACCGGAATTACATCTCCTTCATTTGTGAAATAATATGTTTGATAAACATAATTCTGTCTTCACAAACTATTAAACAAAAGCCGCCCCACTTTGGAGGCGGCTATAAACATTTTTTTTTAAGAAACTTTTATTTCTTTTCTTGGCTTTGTAACAGTCACTTCTTTCTTCGGAACAGATAGTTTTAAGATCCCATTTTCATACTTTGCATCAATTTTATCCGAAAGGATATCTTCAGGTAACTGGAATGAGCGAGAGAAACTACTATAAGAAAATTCTCTTCTTTTGTAATTTTTATCCTCTTCCTTTTTTTCTTCCTCCTTTTCAGAGCTAATTACTAAAACCTTATTTTCGACTTCAATTTTGAAATCTTTTTTTTCAAGACCCGGTGCAGCCATTTCAATTTTATAATCAGTTTCCGTTTCTGTAATGTTTACAGAAGGCATTTTTACTGAGAAATCCCAGTTTAACAAATTATTATTAAAATCAAGAAGGTCAGGACTGAACATAGTTCCCGTTTCCATAAGATCATTTACTACTCTTGGAAACAAGTTCCCATTTCTTTTTAATACTAGTGCCATTATTTAGTTTTTTAAGGATTTATGATATATTTATTTGTGTACAAATGTATTTTCACTTCCTTATTTGTTCAATGATTTGAATCAGACGATTCATTGATTTTCATCACGACAAATAAAGTGTTGTAATTTTAAATAATGCTAGGAAGTAATACATTTCTATTTATACAAAAACAGCGTAATTTGCGAAAATTCATTCCAATCCTTTCAAAAGCACACTAAGGCTTCAACCAGCCCACCATGACTTGTTATTACTAAAACAATTTTCAATTAGATTCTTTTTTATCCTGTTTCTTATAATATCTCCTTAACAAAATATTGTGCTTAAGTGCTTCCATGTTTTCATCAAAACTTTTTGCTGCACCATTTATACTTTTCACACTCTGGTTAAGGTTGTGAATAAAAGTGGTATCAGTCAATAAATTACCAACTGAACCATCTCCCTTTTTAATTTTCCCTACTATGGATGAAATATCACCTGCAACAATTCCTGCTGTATCGCTGACTTTTTGTAGCCGATCTACAACCTGGCTGATATTCAAATAAAGGGAACTGTCAGAAATCAGAGAACCGATTGTTCCTTTTCCATCTTTTATTTTATGGGAAATCTGTTCTAAATTACCCACTACACCAACAGCTTGCCGCCCCGCATCCTTTATATTTACGATTGCAGACTTTATATTTTGTGCAAAAACAGTATCCGTCAAAATTGTCAATACACTATTCTTACTGCTCAATTTATCAGTAATCTCACGAACATTAGAACTGATCACTTTAATATTTTCATTTGTGACATTCAATGTACGTGTCATTTCATCTGTTTCAATAGAACGTAATGTTTTCAACTCATCACCTTCTTCAATAATTGGTGCTGACTTGTCAACCACATTAATATTTACCAGTTTATTTCCCATCAATCCATCTGTACCTACACTTGCCACAGCATTTTTTTTAATGAACTTTTGCAGATCCCTTTCAATGATCATAATTACATTCACTGAAGAATCGTTTATAATTTCTACTCGCTCAACTGTACCAACATCTATTCCGGCAAAACGAACATTATTTCCTTTCATTAATCCGTTCACATTATAAAATTTAGCGCTGATGCTAAATGTTTTTCCAAAAAGATTTCGCTTATTCCCTACCACATATAGCGCAACAATTAATAAAACAGCACCCAGTATTACAAAAACACCTAATCGTATATTTTTTAATATTTCTTTTTCCATTTTTTATTCGAAAAATTGATTAATCTTTTTATCGTCAGATTTTTTTAGTTCTTCATACGTCCCCTCTGCGTAACAAGTACCATCGATAAGCAATACAACACGGTTCGAAGTTATTTTTATACAATTCATATCGTGAGAAATAATGATAGATGATGTTTGATACAATTTCTGAATTTTCAATATCAGATTACTTATCTCTTTCCCTGTAATTGGGTCTAACCCGGTTGTTGGCTCATCGTAAAAAATAATTTGCGGTTTAAGGATCAATGTCCGTGCAAGTGCAACACGTTTTCTCATTCCACCGGAAAGCTCCGCAGGCATCATGTCCACTGTTTCTGAAAGGCCAACATTAGTGAGCGCTTCCATCACTAAATCATTCACCTTTTCGGCCTGCGTCCCTACCCTATGCCTTCTCAATGGAAATTCCAGGTTTTCCCTCACCGTCATTGAATCATACAGCGCATTACTTTGAAAGAGAAATCCTGCTTTTGCCCTGATATCATCTAATCCTGCACTATCCAGATCAGGAATGTTTTTTTCAAACATAAAAATAGTTCCCGAATCGGGCTTCATCAGGCCTATAATGCATTTGATCAAAACCGATTTACCAGAACCTGATTTACCCACTACAGCAAGGTTCTCGCCTTTATATAGATCGATGTTAAAATTGCACAACACATGATTATCACCAAAAGACTTATTCAAATCCCTGATTTGAATTACAGGAACTTCTTTGGCTTCTGTTTTATCACTTATCTTTGGGTCTTCAATTGTGACCATCTCAGGTAAAATTTAAAATATCAATGATCTGAACGGCAATCAAATCAATTATAAAAACCAGGAGTGATGAAACCACAACTGCGGAGTTTGCCGACTGCCCTACACCTTCGGTTCCTTTTTGTGAGTGGTATCCTTTATAACAACCAATCATCCCAATAGCAAAGCCAAAGAAAAAAGTTTTAAAAACAGAAGGTAAAATATCACTATATGCCAACGTTTGAAAAACCTGGCTCCAGTATAAATCCCAACTCACTACGCCACGTATGTTTGTGCCTAAATACCCTCCATATAGAGAAATGGCGTCAGCAAAAACTGCAAGTACCGGTATCATCAAGCTCGTAGCCATTACTCTGGTTATAACTAAATATTTAAAAGGATTGGTTCCCGAAACCTCCATAGCATCTATCTGCTCAGTAACTTTCATGGATCCAAGCTCCGCTCCAATGCTCGATCCGATTTTCCCTGCGCAAATAAGTGCTGTGATCACAGGAGCAATTTCCCTGACAAGTGATACCGAAACCATTTTGGGAAGCCATGCTTCTGCACCAAACTCAACCAATGTAGGTCGCGATTGAATTGTAATAACCAACCCCATTATAAAGGCGGTAATTCCCACCAATGGAAGTGATTTGTAACCAATAAAAAAACATTGTTTCAGCAATTCGCGAAACTCATAAGGAGGTTTAAAAAATTCTTTGAAAAATCGTCCAGTAAAACGAAACATATCCCCCGTTTCATTCAAAAAAACTTTCCATTTATTTGGAATAACAGAATAATTCATTCCGCTAAAGTCTATATAATAGCGGGTTTTAAAAATGTATTCTATCATTGAATCTTCTGATTAAAATCATCGCTTCATATTTGAGGCGACAACATATTATCAAAAAGCCCGTTTTTTCAGCAATCAGGAATATTTATTTTTACTTAAACTGGATATGTTTTTGTGATTGGGAGGAGCATTGAGGGCCGGGACTGAAGTCCATCTTAACTCTTCAAATCCCCTCAAAACAAGCTTCACCGAAGAACTTCAACCTCCGCAGCCAATTGGCGGAGGAAGGGCTTTTTCGGCAACACTAACGCATTTTAGTGATAAAGGATATTTTAAAAATGAAATTGCGTTTGAATAAAAAAAGCCCCTGACAATATACTTATCAAGGGCTTACAATTTTAATATTTACATACTAATCACCAAAATATTCTTTCAGTGTAAACGTTTCTTTCAGCCTTATTCCTTTTTCGGTTTTTTGTACAGTACAACATTCATTTACCGCATCATGTTCAAAAAACAAGATGAATTCTTCATCCGCAGCAAGAGACATAAATTTTTCTTTTTCTAAAAGCGTTAGTAAAGGTCTGGTATCATAGCCCATTACATAAGGTAATGGAATATGGCCTGTTGATGGCAAAAGATCGGCCATATATACAACTATTTTTCCTTTATATTTAATATGAGGGATCATCATTGCATCGGTGTGACCACGCGTAAGCATAATGGAAACATTATCTCCCAATTGATTACTATCCATAAATTCAAGAGGACTTGAAACTTGTTGCGCCCCCTCTCCAACGGCAGAGGAGATTAAAGGGTGAGTTATAAATTTTAATTGTCCACTCTCCTGGATCGGTAAAATATTTTCTCTTAAAAAACTTGGTTTCTCCCTAGGATTTGGCTTGATCGCCCATTCCCAATGTTCTGCATTACTCCAGTATGTAGCGTTTTTAAATACCGTTTCTAAAGAGGCATTATCCTCTTTGAATTTTATACTACCACCGCAATGATCGAAATGCAAATGCGTTAAAAACATATCAGTAACATCATCTGTTCTGAAACCTTCCAGTTTCAAAGATTTTTCAAGCGTATCGTTTCCATTCAAAAAAAAATGACTGTAAAATTTAGCATCTTGTTTGTTACCTATTCCATTGTCAATTAAAGTAAGACGGTTGCCATCCTCAATCAATAAGCAACGCATTGTCCAGTTGCACATATTGTTTTCATCAGCAGGATTTGTTTTGCTCCAAAGCATTTTTGGCACAACGCCAAACATAGCCCCACCATCTAATTTAAAATTCCCTGTATTTATTACGTGTAGTTTCATATTTGCGATTTACTAATTTTCTGCAAATTTACGAAATTAAAAAACCATCGAATTATGAAATTTATGATAGTTAGTTACCTATATGAGATAATCAGATTAATTGTTCAGTTGCAAAGCTTCACCGAATGCAACCGCACAACCTCTGTAAGCTGTACCATTTAAAACAACTTCCGCCTTGTTTTTGTAGTTACGTTCACTCATGCCGTCACTACACTTTTCATTAACAATAGTTATCTTTATTTTTTTGTTGTTTGCTTTATCTTCAGCAGTATATGTTTTTTGATTTCCTTTAATTTCAGCTTTTGAAAAACTAAAATGATAGAACTTTGGAATCATTGGATCATAAAAATCAATCAGGTTTTCTTTTTCTGAAATTTGTATTTGCCAAAAAGGCTCATTACCCATACACCAATAATCATAAGCAATGCCAGCGTTGAAAGCATTTTTTAATTCCATTGAAATAAGTTCTGTGATTGAAGTTCGGAAACCGGTGTTTGTTGGAAATGAATCTTCAACACCTTTAAAATGCATAAAAACAGTTTGATTGGGATAAGGGCTTGGCAGAAGGTTGCGGTATAAGCTATCCAGCTTTTTCTGAACACTATCATAAAAAGTATAGAGTTCTGAATCTTCAGCATTTTTAAACTGCCCGGGATGATAAACACCTTTGTACTCCTTTATTTTTTTTACCGGGAGAACATCAGAAATTATTGAATCGGAATTTGAAGTTAACGTTTTATCATTTGAATTTGAAGAACAAGAAAACAAAAGAAATATAAAGCTGAAAAGAATAATTTTTTTTTTCATACGTGTTTTTAATGGATCACCTCTGATTTGATGTAACAACTAGAGGTAAATATTTTTTTACAATTTGATTAAACACGATTTTTATGAACAGACACTAATTAATGTTCTGCACCTAATTCCACCTTGTTCCACTCCCGAACCCTTCTATTAAGAATATCAGCGCCTGTTGCCGGCATAGCGTCAAAACCCTGATTGAACTGACCTACAAATTTAGCTTTTGTAAAATCCAAACCGTACCAAACGATTTCTTTAGCGTTAAAAATTTCTTTAGAACTTTGCGCATTCATGCTGTTCGTAGCAATGAAAGAAATCAGTATTACGTTTTTTATTTGTTGGTTTTGCCTGCAAATTTAAATACTATCGACTAAAACAGTCAATGACTTTTAACATCACAATTAATGTCGAAAAAATAGTATTTATAATTTGTACTCAAAACCTTTCGTCTTTTTACAAACTAAAAAGCCCTCACAGCACGAATTGAAGGTGTAGAATTTTTGTTGCCATAATCCTGGCGGCCATTATTAAAATTCTGCGCCCAGGCATAATGCGAACTGTGCTCGGTAGAACTCCAATAGAAAGGATTAGCAAAACCGCCAACTGCAGTTTTATGAGTACGTAATAAACTAAGCTCCGCTTTTGAAGGTAAGAACCAATCGGTAAAACCATTGAGCTCCAATTGGTCACAAACACTTGCTGCATACTCACCGGCTCCCTGGCTGGCAACGATCGCGCTTGTATTTGCCTGTCCTGTACCCACTGCAACACCGGTAGCTTTTGTTTCTATATAATTTCCATTATACCATTTTGCTTTTTTCTGATCCGCTGTTGCAGCAATTAAGCCATGCTGCCCGGTACTATCAACAAAAAAAATAACTCCCCCGCCAAAGCGTTCACCTATTTTGTGTGAACCTGTCTGAGGGCTTCTTAATTCCAAAATGCTTTTATCGTTATGAACAAAGAAAAAAGCGGCTATTAAACTACTGATAAAAAATATTTTCATTGCCAATTTTTTAGGTTAAAAAAATCACGTTACTTACTATGCTTTTATGTTTCCGGTATGTTTATTATACTTAAAATTTTTAAACTTGCACCTTTAGGTTTCTTACTCAATGATCATCATTTCTACACGTCTGTTTTTCTGACGTCCTTCTTCTGTTTTATTATCAGCAATTGATTTTGTTGAACCGAACCACTCCACTTTAAATCGGTCTCCGGCAATACCTTTGGTCATCAAATATTTTTTAATTGCCTCAGCCCGTTTTTCTGATAACTTTAAATTAGCTACCGCATCTCCTTTGTTATCGGTATGCCCCGAAATTTTTAATCTCCAATTTGGTTTCTTCGCCATTAAACCTGCCAGTTCATCAAGAGAAGAATAAGAACTTGCTATAATAACATCTTTTCCCGAAGCAAATTCAAGATTATTAAATGCTTTTTTAAGAACTTCTGCTTCTTTTTGATCCAACTTAACGGCTACTTCTTTTGTTTCGATTGGTTTTATTTGTTCGAAACGGAATGTTTTTTCAGAACCGGATCTAACCGCTTTTCTGGATTCACCGCCAATATTAATTGCCACCTCATTAATACCATCGGTATTTTCACCATCTAATTTAAACAGCATGTTTTCATCAAATGCTATGCCATCAAAAATAAAACCGCCATCTTTATTGCCAGAAGCTGTATTCAATGTGTTTCCTTGAACATCAATTAATAATAATTTTGCTTCCGGACAACCCTTATTATTTATAGCCCCGGCCTTATCAGGGCATAGATCTGTTTTATCCTCCACTCCATCTCCATCAGTATCAGGGCAACCTTTAAATGCAGGCAAACCTGGCACTTCCGGACAAACATCTTCCTTATCACTGATTTTATCTCCATCCTTATCAGGGCAACCTTTTAGTTCAAGTGTCCCTTTTTCTTCCGGACAACTATCTTCCTTATCAATAACCCCATCTCCGTCTTTATCCGGGCAACCCTTAAATTCAACCAAACCAGCTTCATCTGGACATACATCTGATTTATCAACAATGCCGTCACCATCCTTGTCCGGACAACCATTGTGTTTAACTAACCCTGAATCATCAGGACATAGATCATCTTTATCAGAAATGCCATCACGATCTTTATCAGGACAACCTTTCAACTCTTTTAATCCGGCTATTTCCGGACAATCATCTTTTTTATCAGCTATTCCGTCTTTATCTTTATCAGAACCTTTTCGCCCGAACATTAAGTTAATTCCAAAGTGCAGATGTAAATTTTTTGTATTCTGAGGAAAAATCGCTCCTAACACATTATCGCTTACAATATAAAACTGGATTGGGCCACCATTAAGGGCTAAACCTAAACCTAAATTATTATAACTCCGGTTATATATCGAATAAGATCCGGAAAAAGTAAGCCATCTACCAACCTTCTGATTGTACGACAGTGCAACACCGGGATGAACAGCCTTGTCAAATATCTGGCCATATAATAAAATACCTGCATTGCTTTTCTCAGTAATAGAATAATTGGTTCCTAAATAAATTTGTGTCGATAAATTGGTTTTATAATTGGTATGAGCTTCATCAATTTTAAATATTTCTGCCAGCGAATCAAGTATTACATCTGTTGCATTGGTTGTTGAATCCTCATTTACTAATTCATTCAGATCCATACCTTGGTATGTAAATTCGCCATCAGGATTTTTACTCTGGTAATTGGTGATTCCGTCTTTCCATTTAATAAAACCAAGATCGATCAAACTTGCTGAAAACGTAAATTTATCATTGTATTTATAAACCCCTCCAAGATCAACTCCAAGCCCTCTGTTTTTCTTTTTAAAAAGATAATCCTTAACATTAATATTTGCAGTAGAGCTGCTATCAACACCTGAAGTGTTAATTTTAATATCAGATTTTGCTGTCATGGCAAAATAAGCAGGATCGGTAGTTATCGACACATCTGATCTTTCTGTCCACACATTTTCCATTCCATATAGATATTTCACTTTCCCCCCCACAGTGAGCTTATCATCTATTTCCCTGGAAAATCCTATTGCATATTCGCGGTAATGTGAAAAGTTTACACCAAAATTCAGGTTTACCTCTTCACCCAAAAGTCCACCATTTCCTTTCCAGATAAATTCCATAAAATTTTTAGGATAACGAAAACGGAAATTCACTTTTTCGGTAGCGTTAAAACTGAAGTAGTTTTTTTTAACTTTAAAACCAAATGAAAGAAGATCGGGTTGATAAGCTACAGAGAAATAATTATTTTGCGATAGTTTACCAAGCATATTTTCATAATCAACATAAAGAGAATCTCCTCTATGTTTAATTAAGTCGGAATATTTAAAGCCACTGTTGCTAAAATTTAAGTATTCAGATGACAGAATAGGTAAACCAATATAAATTTTACTATTGGAAGGCATAAATGCAGGGTTAACATACATCCGTTGCGGAACGGCTTCCATATTGTACATTGTCAGATTTTGCTGAGCCGATGCTTTCTGATCAGTAAAAACGATGAATAAAAGAAAAAGGAAATAAATTATTTTTTTCATTACAATATAATTGAGTATTAATTAAATAGTTTCCGGGTTAAATAGTTTGATGTTTCAAATTGACATCATCTGTTTTGTAAGTTTCATGATTTAGTTTTTTACTAAATACATAACTTGAAACTTTTTCAACTTTAAACTTTAAACTGGTTTTCATAATTTTGCCTTCACCTGAACCTGAATTCCGATCTTGACATCTAATTTATAATCCGAATAAATTTTAACGTTTGTAGTACCTCCATTGGTAGTATTCGCAATCGCCTTTATCAAAAGATATTTTGATGTTTTTAAATTCAACAACCTCGGCTTAGTAAGTGTAGCATCATAAACAGTTGATTTAGGTGCAATTACTTTTCCTGTGGTTGAATTAACAGTTGCAGAATTTAATATAAGCTGGTTTGGAATTACCAAAGAGTCGAGTTTTGTATAAACACTATCAACAAAATAAACCTGCATATCCACATCAAATGGAAAACCGTTAGAATTATATGTTCTGATCATAGCAGATTCAACCTCATCAGGTATTGTTTGGCTGATCTCAAAAGGCATAGTATCTACAAGAACAAAATTCATGGCTGTCCCCCAAAGCGGTAGCTCAATTTCCATATCTACTTCAAAACGACTGGTATCAATAACAAAATTATTATGAGTTGTACCACCGGCAGGATTTGTTTGTGAATTTATTTTGTAAATTAAATACTTCGGGGTATTATTTATAACAGATACAATATTACTATTGGTGTTATCTAAAGAGAAAGAGTCTTTAAGTATTTGACCTATCTGATTAAAGCCGGGACTAAGTATTGGAAGAGGATTAGGGCTGCCTGTGATGGAATAAGAACCTGCGCCCGGGGTATAACCTTCAAACTGTGTTAGACTTGCATTTATAGGAACACCATAAGAATTGGAGATCAGAACTTTTACGCTCGGATCAAACAATGTAAAAGACCCTGCACCTAAAACATTTTTAAAAATAGATATATCAACAGAATCCACATCCGGTGATAAAGACATCTGTCCTATATCTCCGAAAATCTTATCAAATTTCATATTGCTCAATGTTTGAGTAACTGTGATTTCATCCGATGCCAAAACAGGTGCACCTGAACCAGAAAGCGTTACTTCAAAATTTACTATAAATTCATTAAATGTGCTTCCGCCATTGGTCATATCAAAGTTATATCCTGCCAAATCGTAATTTGCATTAGATAATACAGGAACACTGCCTGAATATGTAAATGGGATAATTTGAGAAAAAACCACTCCATTCTTTTTTGCTCCCGGAATCATTATTTTTATTTGTCCGCTATACTTAAAATCTGAATTAAGTGCAAGGGCTATATTTCCAGTTTTAAAACTAACAGAATCAATTTTGGGCCCGTTTACACCGGAATCAAAAGTTACAGTCTGGCTATAAGGCACTGTAATAGTTCCTGCAAAAGTAAAAGCAGAAATTTGTCCCGAATTAAGTGATCCGGCAAATGGAGGAGGCTGCTGGTCAGGGATTGTTATTAGATCGGATGCAATAAGTGAAAACAAATTTCCTTTATACACCAAGGTACAGAACTTATCACTGCCCACAACAATAAGTCCTCCATTGTCTTGTTTAGCAAGCAAATCCTCAATTGTTAATGACGAATACACCAGCGGCACAGCTATATTAGGATTCCACCCGGTTTTTGTTAGTTTATCTAATTCAAAATTATCCTTAATACATGCAGGTATGATGAGAATAATAGCTGCAATAAAAAAGAATCCGATTAATTGATTTTTGATTTTAAGTATTTTCATGAATTATGTTTTTGGGGATGCTAAAATACAAAATGATTCTTTATGTGTAACCAACACTATTTCAAAAATTCATATGTTGCCCTGAACATGTCGAAGGGCTTATCCGTAACCGTTTATTCTAACTGATACAAATAAATAGTATTGTCAGATCCTGTAATTATATTGTATATGCCATTATTGTTCATATCGCCAATACTAAATGGAGTTTTCCCCTCAAGCGGAAATCCTTTGTATAATGAACCATTATCATTAAATAAATACAATTCATTCGTCTTTTCTGATAACACGCCTATTTTTCCTGCCCCATCAGGGAAACGGAAAAACAATGGGGCTTGCGATATAGTTTCATTAAATTCGTGAGTAAACAACAATGACTTATCCTTTGAAAAAACTTTCAATTCATTATTAAACAGAAAAATGTACTCTTTGATTGTATCATCGTTGATGTCTTTATAATCAAAGAAAGGTGCTGATTCAAAATCCTCCAGTTTAATAATTTCTTTCTTTCCGCTAAGACTTACCTTAATTATATTTCCTCCCGCATCAGCAGCAATAACGGTTGATCTGCTAAAGTCTTTTCCAGATTCAATATAAAAATTACGAATACCTTCTGGCAAATTTTCTTTTATATTACCATATATTTCACCTTGTCGGTTGAGTAAATATATTTTACCTTTTTCATCAATAGCACATAAAACATCTTTACTTTCAATGTTTACGTATTGAAGCGGAACATAGACCTTACTGTCGGATTTATTAAACTTAAAAGCTTTGACCTCCTCACCATTTGATTTAAAGCACCGTATTTTTTTGTTTTCGCATGCAACAAAGATCCGGTAGTCACGATTTTTTTCATAATCAACCACTGCAATTGCGTTAGTAGCAGGTGACTCTAGTTTAAGAGGGAAACCTTTCATGTAATTCCCATTCCTATCAAGCATGTGTATTGCATCATGCGTATTGAATAGTAGTTGTAGCTTTCCGTTTTTAAAAGCATCTACCTGCACTATATCACTCATTATCTTTTCCGACAATTGCTTTGTCCAGATAATTTTTCCTGCATTACTAATAAGATAAATTTTATTGGCAACATCCTGTATCACTATTTCTTTTGCTTTGTCAGTATGATTAATAACTATAAATGGTTTCGAACTTATAGTTGTATCTAATTGTGATTCCCACATTGTACCGCTTTCCTGCTTGTATTTAGGATTGTATTTTAAATACATAGTACTATAAAACAGTTTATTAGTAGCCGAAAATTGAATTCCAACCGCTTCAAACTTATGAAACAGATCCAACTTGTTTTCAATATCCTTAGCTAATTCTTCAGTAACAAAAGAACTATAAACATTGGCTGAACGGGCTATTGAAGAATAGAGATATACATTTGCTTCAATTGAAATGTTTTCAGAAAAAATTTTATAATTTTTAGTATTCCCTAATATTTTATTATTATCAAAATCATCAATAAAGTTTTGTAATGCCTCCTGATTATTTGCAAATACAATATAATCATCTATTGATGTGTAATAATTATTAATTATTTTATTGAATTGCCAACCAAATAATTGAGGCAATAATTTAGGTAAATTCAAATGTTTAATAGTGTGATTACGGTAACTGACAGTTCGGATTTCGGAGTTCAATGTCCGGAGTTTTTTCCCCTCTCCGCTCTCCGCTCTTCGCTCTCTTTTTGCAATAGAATCAGCCAACCCATTCAGCGCAGTCACAGCATCATCAATGTTATTTGAATGAATAACAGCATAGGAATTATTTACAAAATCATTTGATGGAGACTCTGTAACTACCAGTGCCATTTCACTATCCATCCATTCCAACATTGACTTCTCAATATTAATATCATACTTTTCATCAAGGCTTTCAATATACAGGGCATAGGCCTGCGCCCTTCCCTGAGAAAGAGACTTTAAATATTTTTTATAATTACGATGAAAGGTTTTAACGTTCTCGATTCCAAACCACAACATTAACGCTGTTTTTGAAGGGATTACTTTCGTTAATTCAATTTCCTGCGGTTTTTGATCTTTGAATAAATTTAAAAAATTTGTAGACGAATCATTTGCCTGTGTAAAACCATTTAGCATTAATGCATTGGTTTTTATGGTTGCATCCCAACCCGAACAATCAGCGAAATCAGCTAAAGAATTAATTTCATTTTTAAAAACCGGAGAAATAAAATGATTAAGAATGTTCGGGAAATTTTTATAATTTACATACACATTTGCGTCCACATTTGTTCCTGTGGTGTTTAACACCCTGCTGAAATTTTTGTCCATCGCCAATGAAATACCAGATTTCATTTGCCGGATCGCATCTTCAACCAAATTTGGTTTGCCACTCATTATTAAAATACCATTAAAAAAAGCATAGCTTAATGAATCTCTGATATTTGGATGAACTGTGCCTATATCAACTCCCGAATATTCACGCAAAAAAGGCTCTGTATTATTGTTTATTGTCTTGATGAATCCCTC
>JAZKBX010000162.1:0-2395 GCA_040388455.1 Bacteroidota bacterium | reverse complement strand
TCCTGCATGCGCCATAGAAAGCACTCCTTTATCGTGAAATTGATTACCACCTGTTAATTCACATTTAATATTGTATCCTGGTCCACCGCTACCGGTTCCTTTAGGACATCCTCCTTGTAATACGAATCCTGGAATTACGCGGTGAAATGTTAATCCGTCATAAAAACCTTTTTTTGCAAGGTCACAGAAATTTTTTACTGTTCCCGGAGCGTCTTGCTCAAAAAACTCGACTTTCATTGTACCTTTTGCTGTTACGATCTCTGCTGTTTTCATTTTCTATGTTTAAAAATTTGTTCGACAAAGATATACTGAAAGCACTTAGGTTTTTGATCCTTTATCTAAGATTTAACAAAAAATAGGAGTGTTTTGGCTAATACTCAATCATTTTGACAAAATAAATACTTTTATATTGGTTTTATATCTATCAACCGAAGGGAATAAAAAACCGCTACCACCACAAACACCATTACCAATAAGCTTTTCAAACAAATAAGAAATTAAATTGATTAAAATAGAGCTCATTTCAATGCACTTAATTAACATTTCGATTTTATAAAAAAAAATATAACTATTTGGATTTTTAATAAAAAATTACATCTTTGCACAACTTTAATTGGATAGTTCTCGTTGAATACAATTAAAAAACAACATAAATCAATACACACGTGGTATAATTTTCATTTAGGCAACAACAAAAAGCTATAAATAAAATCTCTGCCCACAAGCAATTTCCACGTGTGGTAAATTTTATTTTTATGAAAAAAATTATTTTAACAATTTTTATTTTCTCTTTTCTTTATAGTGCCTTTGCAGGCATTAAAGGGGGAAGAACCATCTCTTTGGCTGCAAAAAAAACGGTAACAGATACTATTCCTTTTGTAATTGATGAAGAAGAAATGAGTGATTACAATGATTCATTAATTTCTTTTCCGGCTTATGATCTATACTGTGGATGGGATACTGTAAATACACATTCCATTAAGTTTGATATTGAATCATTAAAAGACAATACTAAAGAAATTGCATTGTATGATAAGAACAGTTGTGGTTACGTACATCCATTTTCAGGTAATGTAACTTCCGGATTTGGGCCTCGTAAAAGACGTTTCCATTATGGTGCTGATATTGATTTAGAAACTGGTGATGCTGTGGGGTCTGCTTTTGATGGAAAAGTCCGTATTGCTAAAAAAAGCAAGAGCTATGGGAGTGTAGTAGTGATACGCCATAGCAATGGTTTAGAAACCTATTATGCACATTTATCAAAGATCAATGTGGAAGTAGGACAAGAAGTTTATGCAGGAGAAATTATTGGATTAGGTGGAAATACCGGTCACTCACGAGGAAGCCACTTGCATTTTGAAGTTCGTTATTTAGGGCATCCAATAAATCCTACCGAAATCATTTCCTTTACTGAGCAGAAGCTGGTTGCCGATACTTTTTGTATAAGTAAAAAAACGTTTAATTATGTTTGCGAAGCAAAAAAGGCGGCTGGAAAAACATATGCAAATTCAAAAAACAAAATACATATTGTAAAAAAAGGAGATACCCTATATGCAATTGCTCGCAAATATAAAACTACCACGAAAGAACTAAGTAAGAAAAACCGTATAAAAAGCACTCAGGTTTTACGATTGGGACAAAAAATCAAGTTGTAATCCTCCCCCCTACGAATAAAGAATAAAAAAACGAATTACGAATCTGGAGTTTGCTGTTAGCATACAGATTCGTAATTCGTTTTTTTTATTTGTAATCGTTAGTAAATTTAAAATCCTTCTTCTTTCCAAAAATATTCCCGGGTAACTATATTGTAGTAGGCTATCTTCGAATTCTTTTCCAATCTGATCACTTCTGGTTCAATTTGTTCAATTATATCTGCTTCACAAGGTATTATCCAGGCTCCTGATACGTCAATAATGCCTTTTTTATCTTCGATAACTACAGTACACAATCCATTTTTAAAAACACTTGCTTCATCAAATAAAAAGCCGATCGCTGTTTTTCCATTACGATTAATAAATCCAACTTTTCCGTTCTTATCCGAAACTTTAGCAATATTATTATTAAACTCATCAGCCGACTGGTATAAATATTGAATCTGTAACTTCATTTTTTCATCAATAAAACCCCATTTGTTTTTACGCTGAACAGCAGCAAGACCTTCGTTAAATGGGACAATACGATCGAAATTTTTAATTGTAACAAACAATACTCCTTTTTTATCTATCAATCCTTGTTTTTTATTTTTTTCAACAACAGCCAAACTGTTCTTAAATTTTATTGATAACATTGCACTTCCAGTATAGTCGTAATCAAGGGGAATGAATACAAGTCCCTGACGATCTGCAAAACCATATTTATTTTCTTTTACCACCATTATTGCATCTTCAGCAAACTC
>JAZKBX010000161.1:0-7457 GCA_040388455.1 Bacteroidota bacterium | reverse complement strand
AACCGGATGAAATTATTTAATGCCTGGGGCAATAAACATTATGATGTGGTACACTGGTATCCACGTATTTCGGTATATGATAAAAAATTTGGCTGGGATACCGACCAGCATATGGATCACGAATTTTATGGTAATTTCGGAACATATGATGTTGCTTTTACATTTCCAAACAATTACATCCTTGATGCAACAGGGGTGTTACTGAATAAAGACGAGGTATTGCCTGCTGATCTACTTGCAAAACTGGATATTAAAAACTTCAAAAACAAGCCATGGAATGAAACACCATCAGTAATTATTCCAGCTGATGGAACAAAAAAAACATGGAGATTCCATGCCGAAAATGTTCATGACTTTGCACTTACAGCCGACCCTACCTACCGTATTGGTGAAGCTGAATGGAACGGAATAAAATGTATTTCGCTTGCTCAGGAGCCACATGCTTCACGTTGGCAGAATGCAGCTGAATATGCCGCTAAAGTGATAAGAGTAAATTCCGAAGATTTTGGAATGTATGGTTATCCAAAAATGATAGTTGCGGATGCACAGGACGGAATGGAATATCCGATGCTTACACTTGATGGTGGTTACGATCCTGATTATCGTGATCTGTTAGCACATGAGATCAGCCACAATTGGTTTTTTGGAATGGTTGGCTCCAATGAAACATACAGAGCTGCGCTGGATGAAGGGTTTACTCAATTTTTAACCAATTGGACCTACGAACGGATCGATGGTAACCAACGGGTTAAATATGCACCAAAATCAAAATATGTGGAACGTTTCACAGAACCTGATTATGTAAGGAACAGCGAAGTTTATAATGGGTATATGAATGATGCTGCGAAAGGGTTGGAAACCAATATCAATGTCCACTCTGATGGATTTGGTGGAGCAATACGGCACGGTGGCGGATACCGTCAAGTGTATATGAAAACAGCAACCATGCTTTATAATTTACAATATACGCTGGGTGATTCGTTGTTCCTGAGTGCTATGCAGCATTATTTTAATCAATGGAAATTTGCTCATCCTTATTTTGAAGATTTTCGTAATTCGGTGATACAGCATACAAAGGTTGATCTCAACTGGTTTTTTGATCAGTGGATAGAATCTTCAAAAACAATTGATTATGCTGTAAAATCAGTAAAAAGCGGAGATATAGATGGTGAATATAAAATCACCTTCAAGCGTAAAGGAATGCAAATGCCAATTGATTTTGCTGTAGTTGCAAAAAATGATAGTGTTTATAATTTTCACATCCCAAACAATTGGTTTGTAAAAAAAACAAAAGCAACTGTATTACCACGCTGGATCGGTTGGGATAATGTAAAACCAGAATATACCGCTACTGTGATCATTCCTTCCGGCATTGAAGATGTGGTTATTGACCCAAGCACCCGATTAGCTGATATTTATATGCTTGACAACAATAAAAATTTCTCTATAAAATATCGTTTCGATTCTAAGATCTATAATCCCCCTAACTGGATGCGATATGAAGTATTTGCCCGTCCCGATATATGGTACAATGGCTATGATGGTATTAAAGCCGGATTAAATATCAATGGTAATTATATGAATTACAAACATATTTTTGATGCAACAGTTTGGTTCAATACCGGTATTGCTCAAAATTATTTAACTACAACCATTGCAAAAGATAAATATGATGATGTAAATTTCCGAATCAATTATCGTACCTCCACTGACGCGTTTATGAAGGGCTCCGCGATATATGGAACAGCAAAAGCATTGGATGGTTTAAATGCCTACACTGTTGGTTTTGACAGAAAAGATATTGAAGGAAAAAATAAAGTATATATGTTTTTCAAATCGATGTACCGTAAAGATCTGAATGATCTGACTTACTTGTTATTACCTAAAGAGTGGACTCCGAATCAGCTTAACAATACTATAAACATAGGTATTGAGCATATCTACAATTACTCAAGAGGATCGGGTAATATTAATTTAGGACTGCGTACATCCGCCCTTTTAAGTGATTATGACTATCAAACGCTTAATCTAAATGTAATTAACCGTACCCGTTTAGGAAAACTGGTTTTAAATACCCGCCTTATCGGGCAATATGGAACCGGTAATAACTGGGCAAGTGAATCTTCTTTATTTTTAGCGGGTGCAAATCCGGAAGAAATGATGGATAATAAATATACCCGTTCGCAAGGTTTTTTTGATCCCGCATGGGCAAATATGGGTGCCACAACCAATACCTTCCAACATGGTGGCGGGCTTAACTTACGTGGTTACTCGGGGTATTTAGCTCCACAATTAGTAAGTGATGGAAGCACTGTATTCACGTACAAAGGACAAACAGGTGCAGCGGTAAATGCAGAATTGGAATTTGATGGAATTGTAAAGATCAGAAGGCAAAATTGGCTAACACGTACATTTAAATTAACTACTTATTTATTTGGTGATGCAGGTATCATCAATTACAATAGCCTTACCGATGATGTTTTAAAAATGAGCGATGTGCGTATTGATGCAGGTGTGGGACTTGCATTTACCATTAAAAGGTTTGGAGTGTTGCAAACGGTTAATCCTCTGACCATTCGTTTTGATATGCCATTTTTCTTAAACAAAACCCCGGCAACAGATATTGGTTTTGTTCAATATCGCTTTGTGATTGGGGTGAGTAGAGCATTTTAAAAAATGATCTCGATAATAGAACGCAGATGACGCAGATCGTTTATGATCAAATATGATCTTTTTATTGCCTATGTTCATCCTGAATACTTTGTTAAAAGAGTGTCTTGTTTTTTGCTAACAAAAAAGTTAATTAATAAGGACGGTTAAAAAAAATGTTGTTATTTTGTTAAAATAAAAAATCGTAAAAATTTTAAACTTAAAAATAAAAAAATGAAAAAAGCATTCATTGCAGTTGTTACCATTATTGCGAGTCTATCAGCGGTTGCGCAAACCAATGAGGAACTATATGCAAAAGCGTACAAGTTAAAAGTTGAATACAAAAACAAAGAAGCATTTCCGATGTTTCAGACCTTGTTAAAAAGCGATTCTAACAATTTAAACTATTTGCAATATGGAAGTTTTTTATATTCAAAATATGGTTTTTACTATGCTCCGGAAGCTGAAAAAATGACCTATTATAAAAAAGCTGAACATCTTGCAAAAAAAGCGATAAAAATAAATGAAGCATCGGCAGATGCCCATTATGTGTATGCAATGGCATTAGGACGTATCAATGAAAATGCAAGCTCAAAACAAAAAATTGCAAATGCAAAATTAATCAAAACCGAAGTGGATAGAGCTATTACACTGAATCCAAAATTAGCGGGAGCATATCACATACTTGGGCGCTGGAATCGTACTGTTGCAGGTTTCAGTAGTGTAGAAAAAATCATGATCAATTCGTTTTTTGGTGGAGTGCCTCCGGGAGGTTCTTATGATGACGCAGTAAAAGCCTTTATGACAGCTGTTGGTATCGAACCAAAATATATGGCACACCAATATGAACTTGCTCAAACGTATTATGATATGGGCAAAAAAGTAGAAGCAAAGCTTTGGGCTCAAAAAGCGATGGAAATAACACCTTCAAATGATGATGACAAGAAAGCAAAAACAGATTGTGAGGCTTTGTTGAAGAAATTGAATTAAAAAATGGATGTTGGATGTTGGATGTTGGATGCTAGATATTAGATATTAGATATTAGATGTTGGAGCTCTGGTAATCTAACATCCAATATCTAACATCCGCCCTTATGGATTATCATTCAAAAAAATGTATTCTAAAAAAATTTCTTTTCTTTTTTTGTTCATTACCCTTTTAGGTTTAAACAAAACATTTGGTCAGAATGCGACAGAGAATGATCAGATAATTGGTGTTTGGGAAGTAGGCAGCGGTAAGGCCCGAATAAAAATAACCAGGTATGGCGATAAATATTCGGGGAAAATGGTGTGGTTAAAAGAACCCTTATATGCGAATGGAATCACTAAGCGCGACACCAAGAACCCTTTAGAAAGCAAAAGGACTTCTCCTCTGATAGGATCCACCAATTTGTTGGGTTTTGAATACAAAGGAAATAAAACCTGGGGAAATGGAACTATATACGATCCTCAGAATGGCAGTACCTACAATTGTGTGATAAAGTTAATTGATGAAAATACGCTTGATGTAAGAGGTTTTATCGGAATACAGCTAATTGGCCGAACTGATACCTGGAAACGCGTTTAAGGTCACAAAATGGCTTATTTATGGTGATTTTATGGATATATCAATAGTTTTTACATAAGATTTAAAGAAAAACGTTGCAGGAAAGAAAAAATGTATATCTTTGCAATCCGAATTTAGAAAAGAAATTATAAATTAGTTCTTCACATTTTAAGAAGGACACAACATAAGTGAACGAATGAAAGCACTACGTACTTACCAACCGTCAAGAAAGAAAAGAGTAAATAAACACGGTTTCCGTGAGAGAATGGCATCTGCTAATGGACGCAGAGTATTAGCTTCCCGTAGAGCTAAAGGAAGAAAGAAATTAACTGTTTCTGACGAAAAAACGCATAAATAAAAATCAATTTGATGATTAGTCGATTTGAAAATTTGAAAATGCCTCGCAATACATGCGAGGCATTTTTTTTACTCAATAATGTTAAAAACGTCTTATAAAATGAGATTAAAATCGATTTAAAAAACAATAAATTCGTACTCAATTTTCAAATTATCTAATTTTCATATTAGCAAATTATAAATATGCCAAGAGATCATTCCATAAAATCAGTTTTAATAATAGGTAGCGGTCCAATTGTGATTGGCCAGGCATGTGAATTTGATTATTCAGGTTCACAAGCTGCGCGTTCATTAAGAGAAGAAGGAATTATAGTAACACTTATCAACTCTAATCCGGCTACTATTATGACGGATAAGGTAACTGCTGAAAACATTTACCTTTTACCGCTGGAAGTTAAGTCCATTATAAAAATATTAGAAGAAAATAAACATATTGATGCTGTATTGCCAAGTGTTGGCGGACAAACAGCCCTTAACCTCGCAATGAAGTGTGATGAAATGGGTATTTGGAAAAAATATGGCGTACGAATGATCGGTGTTGATATTGATGCCATTGAAATTACTGAGGATCGTGAAAAATTCCGTCAATGTATGGAATCTATTGGGGTTGGGATGGCACCATCCAAAATATGCCGCTCATTTCTGGAAGGAAAAGAGATAGCACAGGAATTTGGTTTCCCATTAGTTATTCGCCCATCGTTTACCCTTGGGGGGAGCGGTGGTGCTGTTGTGTACCTGAAAGAGGAATTTGATAAAGCACTTGACCGTGGTTTACATACTTCTCCTATTCATGAAGTGCTCATCGATAAAGCGGTATTGGGTTGGAAAGAATATGAGTTGGAATTATTGCGTGATAGCAATGATAATGTTGTTATTATTTGTTCGATAGAAAATTTTGATCCGATGGGCGTTCATACCGGGGATAGCATCACTGTTGCTCCTGCAATGACCTTATCGGATACAACCTTTCAAAAGATGCGTACCCTTTCCATCAAAATGATGCGCAGTATTGGCAATTTTGCGGGTGGTTGTAACGTACAATTTGCTGTAAATCCTGATGATTCTGAAGATATCATCGCTATAGAAATAAATCCACGTGTATCCCGTTCATCCGCATTAGCGAGTAAAGCAACCGGGTATCCGATCGCAAAGATTGCCGCTAAACTGGCAATTGGATTTAATTTAGATGAGTTAGAAAATCAAATTACAAAATCTACTTCTGCTTTTTTTGAGCCTACGTTGGATTATGTTATCGTTAAGATCCCCCGCTGGAATTTTGATAAATTTAAAGGCGCTAATCGCGAATTAGGCTTTCAAATGAAATCGGTTGGGGAAGTAATGGGTATTGGCAGATGCTTTCAGGAGGCCTTACAAAAAGCATGTCAATCACTGGAAATTAAACGTAATGGTTTAGGTGCAGACGGAAAAGAAGTAACTAACCAGGATGAATTATTAAAAAGCCTTGAACGCCCAAGCTGGAACAGGCTTTTCCATATTTACGATGCCATTAAATTAGGCATTTCCATCAAAACGATACAAAAACTTACCCGAATCGATTCCTGGTTTTTGAACCAGATCGAAGAAATGATCTTGCTTGAAGGAGAAATTTCAAAGTACACATTACCACAACTTCCGCGCGAAATATTTTATGAAGCCAAGCAAAAAGGATATGCCGACAGGCAAATTGCTCATCTCTTAAAATGCCTGGAAAGCGAAGTATTCAAGCGCAGACAGGAATTAGAGATCAAACGGGTTTATAAATTAGTGGATACCTGTGCTGCAGAATTTGAAGCGAAAACGCCCTATTATTACAGCACGTTTGAAGACGAAAATGAATCGATAGCTTCTGATAAGAAAAAAATAATAGTGCTAGGCAGTGGTCCAAATCGTATTGGACAAGGAATTGAATTTGATTATAGTTGCGTACATGGTGTGATCGCTGCTAAAGAATGTGGTTATGAAACTATCATGATCAATTGTAATCCTGAAACTGTTTCCACAGATTTTAATATTGCCGATAAATTATATTTTGAACCTGTTTTCTGGGAACATATCTATGATATCATTTTGAATGAAAACCCCGTGGGTGTAATCGTTCAGCTGGGCGGACAAACGGCTTTAAAACTTGCTGAAAAATTAGAACGATACGGAATAAAAATTATAGGTACCGATTATAAATCACTGGATCTGGCTGAAGACAGGGGAAGTTTCTCTAAACTATTACAGGAAAATAATATTCCTTATCCGAAATTTGGAGTGATCGAAGATGGTGAGCAAGCTGTGGAACTTTCAAAAACATTGGGTTTTCCTTTGTTGGTTCGCCCATCCTATGTATTGGGTGGCCAAAACATGAAGATCGTTATCAATGAAGCAGAGTTGGAACAACACGTAGTAAATTTATTAAAGGATCATCCCGGTAACCAGGTATTGCTTGATAATTTTATAGAAGGTGCTATTGAAGCGGAGTCGGACTCTATTTGTGATGGTGAAGATGTTTATATCATTGGTTTGATGGAACACATTGAGCCTGCAGGAATTCACTCCGGTGATTCCTATGCAGTTTTACCTCCTTTCGATCTAAGTGAAAATGTAATTAAACAAATTGAACAACATACAAAAACCATTGCATTGGCGTTAAACACTGTAGGTTTATTAAATATTCAATTTGCCATTAAAGATGAAGTGGTATATATCATTGAAGCGAATCCGCGTGCATCCCGTACCGTTCCATTCATTGCAAAGGCTTATGATGAGCCTTATGTAAACTATGCAACAAAAGTAATGCTTGGCGACAAGAAAGTGAAGGATTTCACGTTCAACCCACGCAAAATAGGATATGCAATTAAAATTCCGGTATTTTCTTATAATAAATTCCCTGAAGTAATAAAGGAACTAGGGCCTGAAA
>JAZKBX010000160.1:0-12583 GCA_040388455.1 Bacteroidota bacterium | reverse complement strand
CCAAGCCTGCAACAAATTCCGCCACCGGTATCATGGTCTCCTTCTGCTCCTGTTTCGCCAACAAGGCCAATTGTACCTGTTACGCCCGGGGTTCCGGGAGCACCTGGTAATCCGTCAGAGCCATTTCCGGCATTTACTTTACATCTTGAAATAACATAATTGGTACATGTATTAATATAAATTCCATAAACGGAAACTCCATCCCCCACAGCGTTAGCAATATTAATGGTAAGATCCAACAAACGGAAACCAGACACATTGGTGCAGGATAATCCAACTAAACGGTTTGGAGTGGTAAGAATATTTGAATTATCACGTTCAATTATTGTTGCGGTTGTATTGCTTTTCACCCAGGTGGAAACGTTAAAACCACCTTCAATAGTTACATTACTCGGAATGCTGAGAGCAGCACTGAGCGTATAAAGCCCTGACGACATCCTGATAATTTTATTGGTGGTGCTGACAAGTGAAAGACCGTATGCAAAACTTGCGGGAGTTACCTTAGTGCCTGCAACCCCGCTTGATGCGCCAGTTGGACTAACATAGATGTAACCACACTCCTGTGCAGCAACACCTAAAAAGGTGGTAGAGAAAACGAAAACAATAAAATATTTGTAGAAAATATTCATCATTTAATTTTTTGTACTGTTGTTAATACAATCCTAAGGAAAGGTAATGTTAGTAAAACAATTAAAAATAAGCAAATAAATTGGAGGATTTTTTTGGGTTATACTGTTGAAAATATGGAAGGGGTTATGGGAAATGAAAAAAACAGCCGAAACTGATGAGGATTTATATAAAAAAGGGGGTACTGATAAAAATAATGTAGTATAGTGGCAAGATGCCAGCTAATAAATGGCACGAGTTAAAAAAACTCGCGCCTGGATACCAACGTTAACACTTGCGCCTGCCGGGGGAAATCAAAAACAGCCAAAACTTTTCAAAACTTGCATAGCATTGTTCAATGAAGTATTTTTTATTACTACTGACAATATTCTTTAATTAGTTTATCTGCATCGGGTTTGCCAAGACTTTTAATTTTATTCCAATCTTTACAAGCTTCTTCTTTTTTATCCAATTTTAAAAATAGAACTCCTCTATTATATAAAGTTGTTATATTAGTTGGAAGTATATCCAGTGATTTATTAAATTCTTCAAATGCTTTCTCATAGTTATTATTATTAGCAAATTCAACACCTTTATTATAAAATATTCTGGACTCATTGATTTCTTTTTGTTCTTCAGGTCTTAAAATCGTAAACTTAATTGGCAGATTATACTGCACAGATACTTCCCTTCCATTTTGTTTACCTGGTGCCCATTGGGGCATTGCTTTAACAACTTGTAAAGCAACTCTATCATAGCCGGGTCCATAAGTAACTCCTCTTAGAATTTTTGGGTCAGTAACATTACCTTCTTTATCAATAATAAAAGTAACATAACAAGTACCTGATATTTCGGCTTTCCTTTCATTTTCTGGAAATCCTATTTCCCCAATTTTTGCTGAAATCCAATTCATCATTGTGGTATTTCCGCCCGGAAATAAAGGCATGCTTTCTACAATAGTAAATACTTCTTCTTTTTTAGTAGTGTCTTGTTGTGAAAATAAAAATGTACATGAACAAACTAGCACAATAAACACAAATATTTTTTTCATATAATTTGTTGATTTTGAATAAGGTAAACAAAAAGCCCCAACCTTCCAGAATTAGTGCTGCATAAATCCCAACATATTTATCACTTACAATATTTGTTAATTAGGAAATCAGCATCAGCAATTCCAAGGCTTTTAATGTAATTCCAATCTTTACAAGCATCTTCCTTTTTATTCAATTTAAAGAACATCGTTCCTCTATTATATAAGGCATCTATATAATTTGGAATTAAATTCACTGCTTCGTTAAATTCTTCAATTGCTCTCTCGTATTCACTGTTTTTAGAAAATTCGACACCCTTGTTATAATGTGTCTTGGCTTCATCCTTGCTTTTTTCTACAACAAACAGGGGTCTAACATTGAAGCCAATTGGTAAAGTATATTGTACAGAAATAGCTCTGCCATTTTGTTTTCCAGGATTCCACTTTGGCATTGCATTAACAACTTGTAAAGCTAATTTATCATAGCCTGGTCCGTCAGGTACCCCTTTTAAAATTTTCGATTCAGTAACATTACCTTCTTTATCAATAATAAATGTAACATAGCATTTACCTCCTATCCCTGCTTCATTTTCAGCTTGTGGAACTCCTATGTAGGTAATTTTTGCTTTGATCCAATCCATCATCGCTGTTTCTCCACCAGGGAATGAAGGCGGAGCTTCAATCTGCAATGGTAATTCCTTTTTAGTTGTATCTACCTGTGAAAACATTAATATACTTGAAAAAGAAAGCACTATGAACACAAATATTTTTTTCATCTAATTTATTTGATTTTGAACAAGATAAACAAAAAAATCCAATCTGATAAAGTGAGTGCCATGTTTCTTATTCAACAGAATTTTAGCGGTTATCCTTACCTTTTTAAACTTACCTGTTAAAAACACAATCAAACACTTAGTAATGTAATTTTTATTTTTGTATCACAATTCATTGTTATAAAAGGGTAATAAAACATTGTTCTGCTATATTAAATTAAAAGGCATATTATGAAAAGACCAGTTATGAAAATAAATGTTATTATCAATAATTACAAAGACTGTAATTTTGTGAACAAAAATGAACCCGTAAATAAGAAAAAGGTAATTGAGCTCCTTTTTTCAATTGTACTGTACATTGCAAAATTTAAGGAACTAATAATTCTCATTTGGCCAACCTGGGGTTAAGATTCCTATTTGTAATAATTAAAACAAGCACCAATCTAATGTTGATGCTTGCCTAAGTTAATATCTTGGTGCTCGTTCATTCAATTGGTCTATTACTTCATTTCCGCAGTTATCCAAGTAAATACCAGTTATTCTGTTACCATACTCAATATTTATGGCTAAAACATTGAGAAGTTATGTGCAAATGATTTGCAAGCTGGGAGGTAGGAAAAGGCTTATTTGGATAAAAAACCTTAAATACAAAAAAACCTTACAAGTGTTATCCTGTAAGGTTTTCCTAGTGGTCGCGAAGGGATACCGAACCCCTCCACCAAACCCCACATATAAAGAGGTAATTAATAAATATATCAGCGAAATTGTGAACTAATTGTGAACTGGGTACTATTATTTATACGCTAAAGATATAAAAATAATAGTTTAGTAGAGTTAGTTTTTATTCATCAACAACAAAAGGTGTTGAAGCCTTAAGAATTCGTTTGATTCTTCAACAACATAACCAGTTGAAGTAAAAACAAAAGTCGTTGAAGCTTCAACAATTTTTGTTTATTAATCTCAAACATACTATAAAACAAAGGAGTTCCAACCAACAACGCAAATTTAACATAGGCTTTTTTAAGGTAATTTAGTGGGGTGTTCCCGTAAAATTTGGGAGTGTTAACCTCCATTTCAAAACAAATTTGTATTGATTTTTCATCCATACAACGAAAAGTGTTGTTGCTGATCGAACGATCAAAAGGAAAGGTTTGTTATGATCCGTGATTTTCAACAGCAATAGCAAGTCTTCCAAGGCTCGAATCAATTTTGTCTAACAAAAGGCCAATTCCAGACATTTGCTCATCATGAATGTCGCCATTAGAAACATAGAGATTGTTTTTACGTTCCAACTGTTTTATTTCGGAAATTTTAATTACCTGGTCGATAGACAATTTAGTCTTAGAGGCAATTTTTTTTAAAGTTTCAATTTCGTTGATGATCTCTTTGTCTTCGATATGAAGCGATTTTCTTACATCTTGGTTAAATAGTGTTCCCATGTTTTATTTTATATTTGTTAAATTATGGCACAAAAATATAAATCTTATTCCAGCACTTTTTAAGTACTATTTTAATTCTCCACAAACACATTCAACAAAATCAGTATCAACACATTAATTTTATTTTATTTTTAAAAGTTCAAAAGCACGAATATTTTTCCGTTTTTCTATTACTATCTGCTTTTTTTAAAACTAAAAAAATGGTAAAAAGTTGAATTATGGAAACATATGTTTTTTTCTGTTACTTTGTTACCATCTCGAAAACCATTGGTACAACAGGCTAAAACAGGTAACAAGCGTTTGTTACCGTTTGTTACTTTGTTACCATGAATTTGTTACTTTTTGGTGCTTTTTGTTACTAAATAAGTGTTTTTGTTACCAGTTGTTACCGTTAATATATTGAATTTAAGATGTTTGAATAGCAAAGTAACAATATTATTTAATAATTTCAAATGTATCTGTTTTTACCTCAAAAACTAAAGCTCTACCATTATTGCCATTAAATTTTTTCTGAAAGTAAAATTCATTGTTTTTATATGGATAGCTCTTTGAAATAACAAACTCTAATTTTTGTTTTAACTCCGATTTAGATAGTAATTTTTTAACTCCAATATCTCTTTGAAAACGGTTAAAATGTTCCTGACAATGAGAATAGTTTATGTATAAAAAATCGAATCCATTTTGAGGTTCACGTATGAAATGAAATGTATCGTTTATTGTGTTTTTTACTTTCAGTGTTTCAATGGCTTCAAAAAACACATTAATTCCATCAATGCTATCATTTATTTTACTTTGATTTTGCGTTGTTTCTATTAATCTTTCAAGAAGTAATGTGTAAAATTTTTCGTCAAGTAATAAGGTTAGCGACATTTTAAAAGAGCAAAGTATAATGGAAATATGACTGGCTTCTCTTTCAGTCAAAACAATTCTTTTTTTTGATGCAATATTTTTTATTTCCTTCAAAACTTCTCTGTAAATGTTGCTAAACTCATCTTTATATTTTATTCTTTGTGTATAAATATCACTAAAAATTACGCTATTACCTTTTTGCAATTCATCTTGTAATTCTTGAATTTTCTCTTTGGTTATGCTTGTAAATTTAGGATTCCAAGCCATAAAAATTAATCTTGAGAATAATGCATCATCACCGGTAGGAAAATAATTACCATCTACAAGCATACCGGATTTCACCTGCGTAGTGTTTGTTTTGTTGTTTTGTGATACCTGGGCTCTTGAATAGCCTACCCCATCATAAGCACTTTTTAAAATATCCGTTAATTTTTCTTCAAATACACTTGAAAACTCTTTTATGTAAACGATATTATTGTTTATCTGTGCAAACTTTCTTTCTATTGCTTTTTGTGTGCTTCCACTTGTTAATTCAGCTTGTGGACTGCCAAAGAAATTCATAAAAAAGTTTACAAATGTTGTTTTACCTGTTCCTTTAGGACCATACAAAAACAAAAATGGAAATGCAGATGTTTCTTTGAAAATAATATCTCTATGTATAGTTGCAATAGTATAGCAAAGTCCTATAAGTCCATCCATATCGTAAATTTCATATATTTTTTCGGCAAAATCTTTCAGTGTTAAAGTACCAGGTGCAAACTTAAATTTACTTTCCTCCAAAATAAGGCTGTTTTCATCATCACTGGAAGGCAAGACACGACCACTTGGAATATAATAACACTCGTTATCAATTTCAACAACTCCATGTTCATTACATAACAGATAATCACCGTTGCACTTTAATAAACCATTGTAAAACACATAAAAATCGCGGGTGTTGTATTGCCCTAAAGTATTAATGTATTTAGCCTCCTTAGATGATTTATAAATGCTCTCAATTATGTTTTTTAATATATATGAAGCACCGTTAAAGTTATAGCCTCCCAAAGAAAGTATTGCGGCACAATAACTTGATAAATTTAAAAGATCCTTACTTGTAATTTCTAATAGTTGTGTGCTTCCGTCTTCACCAAGCAACTCAAAAAGATGCGGAGCGTTGTTACTTCCATCCTTGAAAGTATAAAGCATTTTCATAATGAAATTTGATATACGTATCTCCTTTGTTACCTTGCCAAATGTTTGCTGAACATAATATTGATTATCCCGTATGAAAAACCCATACTTATCCATACTTTCGGATTCAATTTCTCTTTTATTAGGCTCATTTTTTGTTTTTAACTGTACTTCAGCTTTTTCGCTTGGTTTTATCTCAGGTTGTAATCCATCTACAATTGCATCTGCTAAATCATAGCCATCATTACGATCAGGAAACAACTCTATAATTGTATATTTTTGTTTGTATTCTTTAAGTTTTTTAAGTGTGCTGTTTTCCTTCCCCGCCTTATCAGCATCACCTAGGTAATAAATTTCACGTCCAAACAAAACACCTATTTTTTCTCCAGTTAATTTATTTGCGCCTCCGGTTGCAATCCAATCAAATTGTGGATAAAAGAAGCTTGCTATAATTGCCGTTTTTTCGCTCTCTACTAAACAAACTATCCTATTTGTAAGTAAGTGTTCACCAAACAAACAAAGGCTGTATTTTTCGCCTTTAATAGCTTTTAAAGAATATGGTGCTAATTTTTCACTTCGTTTACCGTTCTCAGCATATTCAATATGTACAATATTTATAGATTGTTTACTTAAATTTTGATATACAAAGGCTGTTTTATCTTCAATCGTTCCGCAATTCCATTGTTTTAAATGCTCCGGTGTAATTTTCAATATTTCAATACAAAACCTATGAAAATTTGAATTTTGATTTTCAATGGTTCCGGTGCAGAAAGGAATTGTTGGATAAACAATTTTTATTGTTTCTTCTTTTTTTGATTCAACAACAACGGATTCTATATATCCCATTTCTGCAAGTTTCTTTTTGGTTGGCTTTTCATGGTAAACACATTTATTTATACGCTCGCATCGTCCAAACTGGCGGGGTAATCCTTCGTAGTACCTAAAAACATTTTTCTCTTTGCATTGGGGGCAATCCCCTCTTTTTTTAGGTGTGTTTTCAAGATTGTATAAACGTTCAGTTTTTGCCATGGTTTTTAAAAAAATAAGCCCCAATTTAAGGGGCTGTTTGTTAGTTTATATGAATTATAAAGTGCTTTGCTTGTAAATGAATTGATTTTAATTTATCCTCGTAATCTTCTATATCAATTGAATTGTATTGTGTTTCAAATAGCTTGTATTTATCTGCCATACCGGAAAGAACAATGAAATAGTACATTCTTTGATACTCTTTAATAAATTCCTGATCCTTAAAATTGTCCTGGCTAATGCTTTGAAAAAATCTATTCATGTTTAGGTACAACAACGCAATTGTTTCATTGTGTCGACAACTCATATCTTCCGACAATTGGCTCCCAACATAGCCCAAATACATTGTTTCTAAATTTTTTATTATTGCTTTAGGATCATCAATACTTAGTAATTTTTCAATAGCGATCAACCTGCTTTTTTCATGTAATATTAATTTTGGCGTGTTTTTCATGGCTTTAATGTTTTTAAGTGAGTTAATTTGAGCCAAAGACAATTAACCAGTATATTGTCTTTGGCTCAGTTAATCAATTTTCATATTTGCACGTTCCGGGCTAAGTGAATAATCCAACTTATACAAAGGAGCTGAGGCACTATAAAATACACCTCTGTGTTTATTCCAGTACTCTTTTTCTTCATTTGTTGCTATATCTCTGAGCCATTCAGCTTCGCTGTATAGTTCGTTGATTTGTGCAATCATTTGTTGTATTTTGTCTCTGTAAGTCATAATTTTTTAGTCTAGTTTTAAATAATTAAATCCTTCCATTTCCCTTGCTATTTTGTGTTGTTGAACTTTAGCGTAATACTTTTGTGTTGTTGACGTTTTTGAATGTCCTAGCATAGCGGCCACCGTTTCTATTGATATTGTACTTTGATTCAAAATTGACGTACCGAACGTCTTTCTAGCCGTATGTGTGCTCATTAGTTTTGCATCAATTCCGGTAAGCAATGCTATTTCTTTTAAAAAACGGTTCATTATTTGGTTTGAATAAACTGGTAAGACTCCATTATTTTTAACCTCTATATCCAAGTCATTGATATTTGAATATCTATTTAATATTTCCATTGCCTCAGGCAAAATTGGTATTGTAGCCTTAATAGATGATTTTTGCCTATTAATCAGTATCCAGTATTTGCCTCCGGTATCAAGATGAATATGCTCTCTTTTTAAGTTATACAAATCAACGTAAGCTAATCCTGTATAACACTGAAATAAAAAGCAATCCTTTGTTTTTTGAAGTGGAACAGAAGCGAAATTTTTTTCTTGTAGTATTTTCACTTCATTTATTGAAAGTGATTTTATTTCTTTATTCTTATCCTTTTTTACTTTGTAACCCGCTAAAAAATTTGTGTGGATATATTCCTGAGTTACTGCATAGTTCAGTACTGATTTGTAAAGGAAAAGGATCTTGCAAAAATAATTATTACTAAGCTTTTTTGTTGTTTTACAATACACATAAAATTCATCAACTATTTTTTCTCTCATGTCAGTAATTTCAATATCTAAACGTTGATACTTGATTTTTAAAAAATCACGGAAAAGTTTGCAATGAGCAACTTTTGAATTATATGTCCGTTGCCCGAAATCAATATCTATTAAGCTTTCCTGCCTCTCTAAGAATTTACTAAAACACTCCATAAAGGATGGGAAAACAGGAACAGCAGAAAATAATTGTTTTTTAATGGCGTTTGAAGAAAGCCCTTTCCCCTGTAAAACAAGGTCGGTTTCTATCTGTAAAATTCTAGTTTTCATCAGACCCAATTGGGCTCGATAACTTTCGGTATCGGATTTAATTTCCATGTTAATACGTCCCGAATCCCATTCTTTTCTTGTAAGAGAAATACCGGTGCTTAACTCCGCTCTTTTACCTGCCAATGTGATCCTACAAACCACAGGTGATTTGTCCTTTCGATTCATTTTTTTTGTTGAAAGAAATAGAAGAATACGAGCCTTCGCCCGGGCTGGACTAATTTTTTTTATATCATTACTGATACTGGGTAAAAAATTTTGTAATTTTGTTTCTGTTATCATAATAATCTTATTATTTAAGGTTTAATTAAGCCCTCTCCGCCTGCAAGCTTTAGAGGGTTTTTTTATGTTCATCTATTATGCTTTTAAATAATATTTTAAATTTTTCCATTGGAAAACAGTTAAGATTTGCAATTAATTCAGCAATTTTTTCAAAGGAATTATCTTCCAGATCATCGATTACTTTAGCAATTTTTAAAAGGCTACTACTATATTTTTTACGGTCTTCTTTGTCATAAAATCCACATGGCGCAATTAGGAAAATGTTTAAATTACGCTCCGCTTCTTCATTGAATACCAATTTTAATTTTTCATCTTTACTCATGGGAAATTTGTTTTTTTAATCAGCGAAATATGATTTTTGATTTAACAATTATTGTCCTTCTTATAGCGTAGAACTTCCGCTTCTGTAATCTTTTTACACCTTTTACCTATTGCTTTCAGTGTACCTTTTCTAATGTGGTAATTAACCCCCTGAGGTGTTAAACCTAGCATTATGGCAACTTGGTTAACAGTAAGTAGCTTTTCAACTTGCTTTTGCTGTAATTGCTCAACAAGGCCATTGTATTTGCTCTCCAAAATTTCAACCTTATTTTGAAGTTCTTGGATTTCCGTTTCTATTGCCATAGCTGTTAGTTTATGAATGGTTTTATTCTTATTGTTTTTCATTTAACCCTAAAAGAGTAATGACATCTTGTTTTTTATAATAGCACTTACATTGTTTTGATGTGCCTATCTTTTTTACTGGTAGCTTCCCCTCTCTTACGTATCTATCAATTGATGAAGTGTGAACCTGTAATAGTTCAGCCACTTCATTTTTTGTCATTAAGCCCAATTCATCTAAAAGGATTTCATCCCTTTTGGTTAGCTCTTTTTTTTCTACATTTGTTTCTTTTTTCATTGTTTTATATAGTTAGTAATGTTGTATGTTGGTTAATATTCGACAATGATACAATTATTAATTGTTAAAAAACAATAACTAATTGAATAAATTCAATTAGTTATTGTTAATAAGTGGTTTTTTACTGTAAAATATAGGGTTATGGATGTGAATAAAAAAATTTTAGAATATTTAAAAAAGGAAAGAATTTCCCAATCTGAATTGGCGGATAAGACAGGTATTACCCAGCAAAATTTAAACAGATTGCTTAATGCTGAAAACATAAAAGTCAGTCAGATGCTTGAAATAACAAAGGCTTTGATGTTACCATCAACTTATTTTATTGATGGTAAAGTGCAAGCAAGCAATGATGAAATTGAATGGCGAAATAAGAGAATTGCTGAATTAGAAGAAATGCTTAAAGATAAAAAACGTATTATAGATGAAAGGGAGGATCGGGATAAATACTTTTTACTTGATGGCATTTCCTCCTTACTGGATTCCGAATTTAAAAATATCAAACCAAAGACAAAAAAAGAAATTTTAATCAGATTAAGGCAGGATTTAGGGGAGTTTGACAAGCATGTTGGTTCCCCAATTGATTTTACTGCTGATAAGTATGTAAAACCAGTCCTATTAAAGCAACTCGAGGAATTAATAAAGAAAATAGAGAGCAAATAAATTCATACCAACAACGTCAACAACGCTTAATTTGCAAGCCGTTTCCATTACTCTGACATATTGTTGTTGACATCATTTTCAAAGGCTCTTTTACAATGTTTAGGGCAATGTTAAACATATCCGCATCCCTATTAACCTTTGTATCAATAATTCTAGCGTAAATACTTGTCTGTTTTAAATCTTTGTGTCCTAATAGCTTTGAAACCGTTTCAAACGGTACATTAAGCGTAAGTGCTAATGTGCCAAAGGTGTGCCGGGAACAATGAAAGGTCATTTTCTTATTTATTCCTGCCTTAATACAACTCCTTTTTAAATTACGGTTTACTACTTGGTTGCAAGGCATTTTAAACACTGTTTGTTCAGGGTGTGGAGCAATACCCAGTAAAGCTGGATCCGGCTGTAAAAACGCTTTAGCCTTATCCGGTAATTTCATTGTAATTACTTCTTTTGTTTTGTGCATCCTTATAGATAAAAAACCATTGTCGATGTCTTTATATCGCAGTAATTTGGCATCCGTAAAGCGTATTCCGGTATAGCAACAAAATAAAAATGCCCTGAGTGTCTTTTTGGGTTCGTCCTGATCCCGGAGATTATAATAATAGGTAGTAAGATTATCTATTTCTTTTTCAAGCAAATATTCTCTTTGAGTGTTTTCGGTCTTTAAACGCTTCAAACTGAAAGGATATTTTTCAATTAATCCCTGTTTTCTAGCCCTGTTTATAAAGGTTCTTATAAATTTCAGGGAACGGTGTATTGTATTTACCATGTTACCAAGGTCGTTCCGCATATATTTTTCGTAATCGTCTAAAAAACGAAGGGTAATATCACTGAACAAAATAAAAGGCTTATAGCGCTTTAGTTTGGATAAGTCTTTACCATAACCGATTATAGTGCCTTCGCTTTTATTTCGGATAAGTTTTTCCTCTTTAATTTCATTTTCTACAAAATCAATGAAGCTTGCCGTTTTTTCATATCCAAACTCATGCTCAAAATCTCCAAGCGTAAGTAACTGATTACTGTTTTTGAATCTTAGGATTATAGTATCAGCAAGGAGTTTCTTATTACCTATTACCTGGTTAATCTTATCGGAATCGGGGTAACTACGTTTTACCTGTTCTTTGGCGGCATCCCAAAATAATTGTGGACAATATTCAGCCAGTGAAATGTCTTTTTTGCGCCCTGCAATTTTTAAACGAAGTAATATAGGGTATGTATTATCCTTGCGCATAGCATCTTTGCGAAGGGTCAGGTGAGCTGTGTTGTTTGAAATTGGTTTCATAGTTTTTGTGAACTATTTGTGAACCAATTTCGCTGATTTTAGATGTTTTACAACCTTTGTAAATTCAGGGGATTTCCCAAACCCCTGATTTTACTGAGTTTACTAACGTTAAGTTTCTCCAACGTTAGTATTTTAGTGGTCGCGAAGGGATTCAAACCCCTAGCCTTCTGATCCGTAGTCAGACGCTCTATTCAATTGAGCTACGCAACCATTTTGCTTTTAAAAGCGCTGCAAAGATAAGCAAAATTTTGTATCAAAACCCGATAATTCGTATTTTCTTATAAAAAGAATAACATGTTTGCCGCTATTTTATTTATAATACATTTGCATTAAACTAATTAAATCCCAAAAACCATGATACCAACAATTCCTATTATTATAAGTGTATTTGTTCTGCTTATTCTCTTTCTTTCCTTTGTAACTGTTCAACAGGGTACTATTGGCGTTGTAACTATATTTGGTAAATTCCGCAGGATAATGGGACCGGGCTTAAACATGAAGATCCCATTTATTGAAATTATTCACAAGCGTATCTCCATTCAAAATCGCTCTGTAGAGCTTGAATTTCAAGCCATTACAATTGACCAGGCGAATGTTTATTTTAAAGCGATGTTGCTTTATTCTGTTCTTGACCAGGAGGAAAACACGATCAAAAATGTAGCTTTCAAATTCATTGACGAGAGAAGTTTTATGCAGGCGCTTATTCGTACCATTGAAGGTTCGATACGTGGTTTTGTGGCAATAAAAAAGCAAGCTGAAGTATTGGGATTGAGAAAAGATATTACCGAACACGTAAAAGAACAAATTGATAAAATATT
>JAZKBX010000159.1:0-2706 GCA_040388455.1 Bacteroidota bacterium | reverse complement strand
GATAATAGACTAAAGAGAAAATAAAGAGTAAAAACTTTTTCATCCTTTGCTATTTGGCAAATAAAAATTATTGAAAACAATAGTTTTGAAAGGTAATAAAAAAGATGCTGTAAATTGGAAAATAGTTGCATTGGTGGGGGCGGTTGGCTGTCATTTTATGAAAAACATGCCAACCTTGCTATTACCCTTTAAACTCAAAGCCAACGCTTGGGCGAAAGCAAAAAGCCGTTTTTTTCCACCGCACCGGATTTTATTCGTAATTTGGATTTACGAAATGGCTTTTATTTAAATAAATTATGGCCGAATAATGTAATGATCAAACCGTTAATATTGTTAATAGTTTACCACAATTAAAAGACAATAGAAAAGGTAAAATGAAAGAGAAATAAAAAATGAAACAATAGCGATTGATGACAAATAAAAAACTACATATACGCAATAGCACAGCAGAGTTTTTAATTTTCACCTCACAAGCAGGTAAAAATGGAATTGAAGTTCGATTTCAGAATGATACCATTTGGCTTTCACAAAAAATGATAGCAGAATTGTTCGATTGCAGTACTGATAATATTTCACTTCACTTAAAAAAAATTTTCAAAGAAAGCGAACTTAATCAAGATTCAGTTACCGAGGATTTCTCGGTAACTGCGTCAGATGGTAAAACCTATAAAACCAAACACTATAATCTTGATGCAATCATTGCAACAGGCTATCGGGTAAACTCTCAAAGAGCAACACAATTCAGGCAATGGGCTACTTCCGTATTAAGGGATTTTGCAATCAGAGGCTATGTGCTGGACAATGAACGCTTAAAAAACGGAGCCTTTTTAAGCAAAGAGTATTATGAAAATTTACTTGCTGAAATTCGTGAGATAAGGGCCAGTGAAAGAAGATTCTATCAAAAAATAACAGACATATACGCAACAGCAGTTGATTACAATGCTGATACCAATGTAACACAAAACTTTTTTGCCTCGGTTCAAAATAAATTGCACTTTGCTATACATGGACACACGGCAGCCGAACTGATAATGACACGAGCCGGAAGCAAAAAGGAAAACATGGGCTTAAACAATTGGAAAAACGCGCCAACAGGTAAAATAATTAAAACCGATGTTTCGGTTGCTAAAAATTATTTGAAAGAAAAAGAAATTAAAAATCTTGACCGTTTTGTAACCATGTATTTAGATTATGCTGAAACACAGGCAGAACGGAACATTCCAATGACCATGAAAGATTGGGCTGAAAAACTGAATGCATTCTTACAGTTCAATGAAAAAGAAATATTGAGTAATGCAGGGAAGGTAACACAAGCCATAGCTAAAGCTTTTGCAGAAAGTGAATTTGAAAAATACCGTATTGTTCAAGATAAAAATTACATATCCGATTTCGATAAAGAAATTAAGAGGCTGAAAGGATAGGCGGGGTAAAAATGGTTAATACAAATGATGATGAGTTTAATATTGTAGCAGAACCAGAGCTTTAAAACAAACGAAGGACAAGTATTTAATCACTCAACAGAAAGTTCTCAAGAAAAGAAACAAATTCACCTCAGCAATGTTACTATCCCTTTATAGAGGTATTCTTCTTTTTTAAAATCAACAACTCTGATCGAATAAACATATACATCTTGTAATGCAATTTCGGTCCCGCGTTTCATTTTTCCATCCCAGGCTTTATTAATGTCATCTGAAAAGAAAATCAAATTTCCCCAACGATCAAAAATTCTCATTTCAAATTCTTTTATAAAAACACCTTTAGCCGAGAAACTGTCATTTTTTTCATCACCATTAGGTGTAAATGCATTTGGAATATAGAATTCAAATTCCGGTTCAATGATGACGGTTTCGTAAGCGGTATCTATACAATTGTAAATAGTGGAAGTAATTAAAGTTATTGTATAAGTTCCTGGGGTTTGATACGTATGAGAACCGGGATCGGATAAGGAAGAAGTTGTACTGTCTCCAAAATTCCAATTCCAAAGATCAGTTCCTATAGATTGATCAGTAATTGAAATGACAGGATCGGTAATAGTTGTAGCCTGTGGTTGAGCTGTAAAACCTGCTATGGGATTTGGAAATACAGTGATAAAATTATTTTTAGATAGTGAGCCTACACAACCACTATCAGAGGTCACTGTTAAAGAAACATTAAAAATGTTTGGAGAAGATGGATTATCATTGGTATAACAATGATCAAAAATCTGGGAATTATTAACAACACTACCATCTCCTACATTCCAGTCCCACTGCATATTTACTCCTGTTGCAATAAAAGACGAATCCTGAAACCCAACACATAAAAGTTCACACCCTATTTTATTAGTTGCAGAAAAATTAACAAGTGGGATGGGGTTAACAGTAATTGTTTTAGTAACTGAATCCCTGCAACCGAAATCAGAAACGGCCAATAACTGAACCGCATAAGAACCAACAGCAGCGTATAGGTGAGTGGTATTTTGGTTATTAATAACAGGACTACCATCACCAAAACTCCATGCCAGATTTAAATTAGTACCACTCGAAATCATTGATGAATCGCTGAAATTCATAATTTGGGTCAAACACTTTCCGGTAAAACTAAAATCAGGAACGGGCAAAGGGCTCACAGTTATTGTGGCTGTTCCGCTTTGTGTCGGAGAACAGTTCCCAGAACCAGCATCCTGCATGCTTACCAAAGAATACAAATAGGTGCCCGAAACACTTG
>JAZKBX010000158.1:2314-3875 GCA_040388455.1 Bacteroidota bacterium | reverse complement strand
TACTATTTGTGTATGCAACACCTCGGCAATCGCCATTCACAAAGGCTCCTACCATATTCGAATTATTGGACAACTCCTGACAATTTACATTTACGACAGCTACCACACTCATATTGTATTGAAACTGACCCGGGTTTACACTCCATGCTGGAACTGCTGCAAAAGTAGCTTTTGCAAATAGCGCAGTAAATATCACTAATAACGTTTTTTTCATTGTATTAAGTATTATTAACCATAGGTAAACATTAATGCCTACCTATGGTTTAACTATTTTATTTAGAATTTAACTGCTTTTAAATATAGTGTTTCAGAGTTGGAATGCATTTCAATCGAATATACTCCCGGAGCTATTTTTTCCCCTTCCAAATTAATGTTAAACTCTGTTGTTCCTTTATTCACTGAATTGTAGGAATGGGTATATACAATCTGACCAGTAACGTTACGTATAACAAGATTTACATCACTATTTGTTTTCAGGTTCACTGATAATACAAGCACATCTTTAAATGGATTTGGTTTTGCAATAACTGATGCTTCATTTCCAACAATTGAATTAACACCTGAGGCTTTTTCGCAAAAGAATGTTGCGTCAGATGACGACAATTCAATTGGATCAGCAACGTTTCCATTTATGCCATTGTTTGCAAAAATGCTGATGTTATCCAAATCAATTGTAATTCCATTAGTTTCATCAATTAATTTATAAATAACAGTTTCATTATTTGTGTTTGAGAATACTGTTAAGTAGAACATTCCATTTAATTGCTCTGTATTACTAATGCTTGAAACACCTCTACATTCCGTTCCTACAAAAGCACCTAATGTAATATTGTTTGAAACTTGTCCGGTAGCACAATCCAATTTTGCTATTACACTCATGCTGTTTGCAAATTGAGTTTCATTCACATTCCATGTAGTTGTAGGTGTTTGCTCTGTACTTTCTATTGATTTCGAATACAAACCTGTAATAGGATAAGTAAATGTTGCAGTCGAAGCTGCTTTATACATATATCCTTTATTTGGTTGCATAGTTACTAAGCTTCCAGCCCAACCTAATATATTATCATACATAGCAAATTTTGATTGTCCTTTTATTACATCGCCATTTGTTGGTGTCAGATTACCAAGCGCTTCGGTAACGGGAAGATACCGTTGAGATACAAATCCTATCCAATTCCAACCTGTGTTGATAGTAATCAAACGGGTTGTAGGATTAATTTGCTCCCCTTTAAAAATTAAAGTATCGGCAGCAGCTACTTTTATCCGGTAACTTTTTTCAACTTTAATTCCTTCATTTGCCAATGAACCGTTCCAGTTATTTACGATAGAATAATCTGCAAATGCTGTTTGTCCTTTTATTATATCACCGGTTGATGCACTAATAGAATTCATAAACGCATTTATATTTGCAGAATCTGCACAGGCAACATTTACAGAAACCCAGTTCCAGCCTTCATTCAAAGGAATCGTTCTGTTTAGCTTATCAGACGCTTCAAGGAAAATTGGTGAAGCAAATGAACCATCAATATTATCAGCACTAAAATTAATGGTAGGAGTAACA
>JAZKBX010000158.1:0-2304 GCA_040388455.1 Bacteroidota bacterium | reverse complement strand
TCCAAACTTTAAAGGTTACAACTTCTGGAGTTGTGGTATTGCTATATATATCCAATACTGCAAAATATTTATCGTATTGAGAATAGTACAGCAAATTAGTCACACCCCGACATTCGCTGCCAACAAATGCAGCAACTTTGTCATCCGGATTTGTACTGATGATACCATCAATCTTCACTTGTCCAATAATTCCCTGACTGTATTGAAACTGAGTAGGATCAGCTGACCATGTTGGTGGTGGAGCAGAAACCTTTAATTTAACTTTTAAATTTTCAGGGAAATTAAAATTGGTTGTTAAGGCAATATCCTCTTCAAACTCTCCAATATTAACCGATTCATCAATTGTAAAATGAACAATTTTAGTACTGTTCGGAGAAATAACCCCCGAAGTAATATCAGCCTGTAACCAACCAGGTATGTTTCCAATGGTAAATGACTTTAATGCACCACCCGTGTTCACAATCGTTGCATCAAATGTTTTTACTTCAGATACTAATTTATCGATATAAAAATCCTGTTCCCCCCACTTCACCTGATTCTTGTTCATGTATGCGATCCAGGTTTTGGGAGACTGCATTTTATTGCCACGCTGATCATATGCGTTTTTCACGGTAACATCAAGCGTTACATTTTCCAACAATTCAGGAGAGGAAGTTGGAGTGATAATGATCTTGTCATTATTTAACGACCATGTGTAATTTACCGCTTGTACTGGTCGAGGCAGCTTAATAGTAGGAGTTTGAGAAATTAAAGCTGTCCCATTTTGCGCTGTAACTGTTAATGTATTTGCCGAATAATTATTAAACGAAGGAGTTAATACAGGTACGCCTAAAATTAAAGCATAACTTTCAAAAGGTATAAATGCCTGCAACGCGTATTCATCGCCTTTCAACCTGTATTGTTTATCGCGTTTTATTTGTTCGGCTTTTCTGGACGTGTTCCAGAAACGGAATTCATCTATTTTTCCATTGAAATAATTGTCGAAGGTTTCTACACTTCCAACATAATATCCCTTTGCTCCTAAATACATTTTAGCTCCTCCCATTTGCTCGAAGGAAAGTGCTTGTACAGAGTTTTGTAAATTACCATCAATGTAGCACGACAAGTTTGCTGTACGCTGCATTACCAAAGCAAAATGATGCCATGTGCCATCAAAATAATTCGTATTGGCAGCCACAAAGTCAAGACCTTTGTGATAAACGTGAATATTTCCGCTGGCATCCTTTTGAATATTCCACGACAACAACGAATCAGGTCCTAAACCATCTCCTGTTCCGTTTGAGAAAAGGGTGGCCACTGAAGCTTGTGAAGAATTAAACCAGAATTCCAAAGTAAAATCCATTTCTTTAAGGATAGGAATAGTGCTTGAAGAAACCTGGACCATATCATCCACCCCGTCAAATTGCGCAGCACTACCATTTGGACTTAACTCCCATGTTGCTCCATAGATATCAGCATTTCGGCTTCTTATGTCATCTTTTGCAACTGCTCCTTCGGCTTCATTCATCTTCCAGTTATACAACAATCCGCTCTTGCTTCGGTTTAACTCTTTATTAAAATCCTGAACAATATCTCCTACGGTGCGTGTTTTGCTCCATAACCTGATCTCATGAACATTTCCATTGAAGTAGTTTATGTTTCCGGGTAATTCCTTGCCAAACACCAATTTTCCGGAACCGTTATAATGGTCGTAAATACTTTGGTTCCCAGTGTTTACAACTGCTCCGTCAACATACATTGTTGCCGTTTCTAAACCAAAATTATACACAATCGCATAATGATGCCATTGGTTAATAGTTCCAATAGCCGAATTAGAAGCAATTGAAGTACTTCCCAATCCAAAAGTTAATTTGTTGCTCGCATCAAATCCAATATACAAATGCTGTGACACATCCGCACCTTGGGATATTACTGTTTGCGCTATTCCTGTTGCATTTAATTTTGCCCAGAATTCGAACGTAAAATCACGATTTTGCAAACTTGCGCCAGCTGTCACTTCTGCATAATTACTTGAACCATTAAAATTCAAACATTCCGAATGGCGGATAGCGGTACCATTTAACACACCACGTATGTCAAAATTCGGTGAACCCAAACTTCCAATATCAATTGGTTCGTTAAATTGGATAGAGATGTCATCATTCGGGTCTAAAATCCCATCCCCTGGTGATGGTGTTCCAAATGGATGCGGATTGATCCGATCCATTACGCCAGCCAAAATCGGAGATTCAATGGTGGAATAGCTTCCATCTTTATTTAAACAATACGATTTTGCTTTAATTTCATAGTTGCCATCGGGTATAT
>JAZKBX010000157.1:0-6771 GCA_040388455.1 Bacteroidota bacterium | reverse complement strand
ATGAAATTTATTTTACCGGACAAAAGTATTTGCAGAGGACAATAAAAAAAATGAAACTGATCAAGTATTATTGTGATTTAGGACACATGGTTGAGGTTTCCTAATGCGGATGGTCAGAGAAAACAATATAAGTGTTTTCATTTTGTGAAATTATAAACTCTCTGCCAAATCCCCTCTTACTGAGTATTTGGTGTCAACCTGATCAAAAAAAGTATGTTATAAATTAAAAAAAACATATCTCATTAAAGAGATTTTACGGAAATAAAACACCATCACATTCAACACAATTAATGGTAGGGATCACAGCGCTGTATTTAGTATTAATAGCCTTAATAAATTCATTCGCTATTAAAGCATATCCTTTTTGATTGGGGTGATATCCGTCCAAACTAAAAAATCCGCCACTTACAAAAGTTGAATTAAAATCAGCACCATTCCACTTAATACCCGATTTCACAGAATTAAAATAAGCGTGCATATCTGTTAATGCTAAGTTGTATTGTGCTGCTTTTTGAATGATCACAGCATTGTATGCATTAATGGCCGCATCGATCATAAAAACTTCTGAGCTGTCCAATGCATAACGATCCTTAATGGTATTATATACCAAACCATACTTTTCGCACTTCATTGAATCAAGGGGCACCGAAAGTGTAATGTATTCTCCGGCATGAAGTTGGCGAACACTGCCATTTGCAGATGCATCATCGATAACGAAACCATTTCGTCCCTGTTCAAAAGAGATATGCGTTAATCCGGCAGGGATATAAATATCATTCAATGAATCGGCCTGCGTTTGTCTTAGATCGGCATTATCCCAGGCAACCAAGGTATAGTATGGAAACACCCTAAAATCGGGAATGGTAGCTATAACACCTTTTGCTCCATTTGCAGTAAGGCCTCCCAATATTGTATCCAGATACGCGCTAAAGCTTGCTGAGGAAGGGATTTCAGAACTTGTACCACCTGTACTGGCATAATTATAAATATCTTCCATACCTAACCAGGCAGTAACAAAGGTGGCGTTTTGTGCCTTGGCATCTCCGTAAACTGTAGAAACACCAGGGTTGCTTGCCATCCGGTTATAATATGGATTAGTATTTTGTGATGAAAAACTATTACCGAAAGCAGGGTTAAAATAATCGATAGTATTTGCAAAGGGAACGGACAGATTTTGAATACTATTACCGGAAATACCCGCTAAATAAGGGGCAGCTTCGGTTTCAGAAATAAATATTTTTACCGGTTTTAATGATGAAACACCTTTGCAATCGTTAGCATATTTTAAATGACTTGGGCTAATGAACCAGCTTTCCCAAACTTTACTGTTTAATCCTAAACCATTATTGTCTGGCATCAAGGCCTGGTTAAATGTACTTCCGCCAACTAATTTAAATTGCTCTGAAAGCAATGCTGGTATAGAAAGTCGTTGCCCTTTTTGATACAATGCACCATCCTGATATCCGGCCATATAATTTCCGCCAACAGCTACTGTCTTGGAAAAATCAGCACCTCCGGCTCCCGGTTCCGGAATATCTAAACTTGGGGAACATGCCGTAAATAAAAAAACAGAGAAGATAAAGGAAAATGAAATGAAGGAAGTTGCTTTCATTGATTAGGGAATAAGGAAAAAAAATAAACAATTTTAAAATTTAGCATTAGTTAATCTAAAAAAAATAATTTAACAATTGTGAAATTATACAATAGTCAACAGATGGTCATTGAATTGTAAAACTGCCCACTGATTAATTGCACAATTATTAAATTATTAAATTACCAACATTAACAGCCTCTACACCTCTAATTTCAGGTGCGGCACGTTTAATCGCCTCCTCAATACCAGCTTTCAGAGTCATTACACTCATGGAACAGGATTTGCAAGCACCTAGTAATTCAAGCTTAACAATTTTGTCAGCTGTGATCTCAATCAATGAAACATCGCCTCCATCCGCTTGTAAATACGGACGCATTTGTTCTAATGCCCCTTCAACTTTTGCTGTTAAATCAATCATTTTTATAATTTACTTCTTTTGGTTATATTTAAAAATGTCTTAAAATTTGGTCTAAAACACTATCTATTCTGAACTTTTTAAATTGCTTTTCAGGAAAGTAAAGGTAACGAAAAAAATTAATAGTACTATCAATACCCAAAGAGTGCATCAAATATATTTATTTTGAATAAGCGCCTGGGTTTGATGATCAAAAGCTATCAAAATTAAACACAATATATTTATCCCCATGCACTATCACCAATGTTTCCTAATATTACTACCAGAATAAGAAAAGCTAAAACCACAACACTACCCAATATAAGAAGAGCGGTAAGAAGGCCTGCAATACCCCAGCCTAAAAAAGCCAACAGAAGGCCAACGACACAAAACAACAGCAACATTTGCCATTTTCTTATGGGTTTTGATTCAGAATTATCCGTTTGTTTAAGGTTATGAACGGGTATGAAAATACGATCACGCTTCTCCACTACTTTATTTTTAATTATACCGCCCTGAAGTGTTTTCAACGCAGCTTTTTTATTTGAAACCGGTTGCTTTAGCTTACTTGTTTTGATTGACATGTCAGAACGAGTTGAGTTTTCTTCGGAATGAAGATCCGGATTATTTATGTTACTCCGTAAAGAACTTTTGTTATTCATCGAGACATTTGTAAATGTGGAATTGTTGCATATTCCTGCGGCATCGTTTTCATCGCAGCCTTTTTTATTTGATTGGGGAACTTCAGTATGAGATGCGATATAATAACCAGGCCTATAGGATCGCTTTTGAACAGAACATGATGAAAATATTAATAGTAAAAAACCAAAAGCAATTGTCTGAAAATAAAATCTCATTTGAACCACTGATTTATAATTTTAGTAACGGTTTTAGCCTTTTTGCAATTGATTGCGAAAGTTCTGAGCAATTAGAAACGGAATAAATACTTTTTGAGAATACTAAATTTGTAATATTTCATTTACCATGGTTAAATGTACTTAAAAATAAGGGGCTAAAAACAAATTTCCGATAGGGATATTTCGTTACCCGAACACCATTTTTTTTTGTACCTTTCGGCTCCTGAAATAAGCATCAAAAAAATATGAATATTTACGATAAATACGAAACAGTAATAGGCTTAGAAGTCCACGCACAGCTATCCACCAGAAGCAAAGCTTATTCAAGCGATTCTGCTGAGTTTGGTGCACTTCCAAATACTAATATAAGTCCAATATCATTAGGACACCCCGGCACCTTACCAAAAACTAATAAAAGAGCTATTGAATTTGCTGTTCGTTTGGGTTTAGCATGTAAATGTACTATCCGGGAGTTCAATGAATATGCACGTAAAAATTATTTTTATGCCGATCTTCCAAAAGGCTACCAGATAACACAGGACAAAACTCCCATTTGTAACGGAGGTTATATCACTATTAAAGAGGAAAATGGTACAGAAAAAAATATAAATATTACAAGGGTTCACATGGAAGAAGATGCCGGGAAAAGTATTCACGACATTGATCCATTTAATAGTTTAATTGACTTGAACCGTGCGGGTGTTGCTTTAGTGGAAATTGTAAGCGAGCCGGAAATGCGCAGTGGAGAAGAAGCCTATAAATATTTAACAGAAATACGTAAAATTGTTCGTTATCTTGAAATTTGTGATGGTAATATGGAGGAAGGCAGCTTACGTTGTGATGCCAATGTTTCCGTGCGCTTAAAAGGCAGTACTGCTTTTGGTAAACGTACCGAAGTAAAAAATATGAATTCAATTCGTAATGTACAACGAGCAATTGAGTTTGAAGCAAAACGTCAGATCGAAGCCATTGAAAACGGAGAAGAAATTTCGCAGGACACACGAAGCTTCAATGCGGTAACGGGTTCAACCTTTGTATTACGAAGCAAAGAAATGGCAAATGATTATCGTTATTTTCCTGAGCCTGATCTGCAGCCGGTAGTGGTATCCCAGGATTATATTGCAAAAATAAAAAGCACCTTACCTCCGCTCCCAGGTGAGTTGTACAAAAAATATCAATCGTTAGGATTATCAGCTTATGATGCCGGTGTACTTACCGATTCGAAAGAAATTGCCCTTTATTTTGAAGACATTATTTCAAAAACAAAAAGTGTAAAATCAGCGGCTAACTGGTTAACTGTGCAGGTAAAAGCATATCTTAATGATAATGCCTTACACATTTCTGATTTTAAGATAACACCGGAACGGATGGCTGCACTGATCGATTTTATTGACAGCGGAAAAGTTAATCATACCATTGCGATTCAAAAAATATTTCCGAAGATGATGGAAGAAACAAATAAAACTCCATTACAAATTGCGGAAGAAAATAATTGGATACAGGAAAGTGATAGTGGTGCATTGACTGAGTTTGTAAAACAAGCCATTGCTAAATATCCTGAAAAAGTAACGGAATATAAAAATGGAAAAGTAACATTATTAGGTTTATTTATGGGTGAAGTAATGAAACTTTCTAAAGGCAAAGCCGACCCGAAAGTAGCTACTGAATTGGTTAAGGAAATGCTGGAAAACTAAATCTTACAAAAAAAATAAATAGAATCTTCAAATCGAAAAATTCACAAATCGAAAAATCTATGAAATTAAAAAACATCACACTTGTATTGCCAATCATATTGTTAGCAGCTTGTTCGAATACCAATCCACAATCAGGAAATGGTTTTGAATTAAAAGGAAAATTAAGCAACCCGCATGGCGAAACGCTTTATCTGGAACTGATGGCACCATCCGGCCTGATAGGTATTGATACTGCTATTCTGGATGAAAAAGGAGAGTTTACAATGAATCCTGACATCAAAGAGCCGGGATTTTATCGTTTAAAAACTTCAGAAAAGAATTTTGCAACATTGATCCTGGATGCGAATCAAAAAGTTACCCTTACCGGGGACGTTAGTGATCTTGGTACTACCTACAATACGGAAGGTTCACCGGATTCAAAATTATTTTTGGAAACCAATAAGGAATCCACAAAAAATTATAAAAAACGCGATTCGCTACAAAATGTATTTCAGGCATTTGCCGGTAATGGTACAACAGATCCTGTTCGGGTTGACTCTTTAAGCAAGATCTTAGAAAAAGAATACAACACATTGCTTGCACAACACAATAAATATTTACAGAACATTATTGAAAAAAATCCGACTTCACTGGCGTCACTGGCTGCTATTCAGCAATTGCCTGCAGAAGACTTTTTGGAAACATATATCAAAACAGATGAAATTTTGTTTGCAAAATATCCTAATTCACCTTACGTTAAATCGTTTCACGATGATGTGGCATCAAAAAAGAAATTAGCTATCGGCACCGTTGCCCCGGAAATAACAATGAACACGCCTGAAGGGAAACCTCTTTCGCTTTCATCTCAAAAAGGCAAAGTGGTATTGGTTGATTTTTGGGCATCGTGGTGCGGCCCTTGCAGAGCTGAAAATCCGAATGTGGTAAAAGCGTATAACAAATATAAATCAAAAGGTTTTGATGTGTTCAACGTTTCGTTGGATGCCGATCCAACTAAGTGGAAACAGGCGATCGAAAAAGATAATTTAACATGGTCGAATCATATTTGTGATTTTAAAGCATGGCAATCGCCCGTTGTAGCGCTTTATGGTTTTAAAGGAATTCCTTACAATGTGTTGCTTGATAAAGAAGGAAAAATCATAGCAAAAAATCTTCGCGGTGAAGATCTGGAAAAAAAATTAGCAGAGATTTTTAAATAAAAAAAAGATGTGAGAATTAAGAATGAGTATTAAGATAAAAATCTCAATTCTCAACATTTCAAGACTAAAACTATCCTATGAAAAAATCAATCTTACTCTTTCTTTTATTACCATTTGCAGGAATTGCTCAACCCTATTTTCAACAGGAGGTCCATTATACCATCAATGTAAAATTAGATGATGTAAAGAATGAAATTGCGGGAGATGAAAGTATTGAATATATTAACAATTCGCCCAACCAACTTTCCTTTATTTACATGCACTTGTGGCCCAATGCGTATAAAGACCATACCACATCTCTTGCAAAAGAATTTTTAAAAAATCAGGAGAAAGAATTTTATTTTTCGAAAGAAAAAGAAAGAGGATACATTGACCAACTTGATTTTAAAATTGACGGACAACCTGCTAAATATGAATTGCTCAAAGACAGTATTGACATTTGTAAACTTTTTCTGAATCAACCTTTAAAAAGTGGTGAAAAGATCACCATCACCACTCCCTTTCATGTTAAGATCCCTTCCGGTGAATTTTCCCGCCTCGGACATATCGGTCAGTCTTATCAAATAACACAGTGGTATCCGAAGCCTGCAGTATATGATCGTAATGGATGGAATTATATGCCTTACCTAAATCAAGGTGAATTTTATTCGGAGTTTGGAACTTTTGATGTAAGTATTACACTTCCTAAAAATTATGTGCTTGGCGCAACAGGCGACATGATTGATGGTGAAAAAGAACTGGAATGGCTGAATCAAAAAGTAAAAGAAACAGAAGCGATCACTTCTTTTGATTCAAAGGATCTTGCATTTCCTGCCTCCGACAATGAAACAAAAACCTTGCGTTTTAAACAAAGCAATGTGCATGATTTTGCATGGTTCTGCGATAAGCGTTACCATGTTTTAAAAGGGGAGATAGAAACGCCACATACCAAACGTAAAGTTACTACCTGGACCATGTTTACTAATGCTGAAGGTAATTTGTGGAAAAAGAGTATTCAATATATGAATGATGCCATCTATTATTATTCGCTATGGAA
>JAZKBX010000156.1:10675-21378 GCA_040388455.1 Bacteroidota bacterium | reverse complement strand
CATAAAACGTCAATCAACAAGGCTTTTGATTCAAAAAAGAGTATTAATATTAACCTCTCCGGATCTTCTGAACAGTAATTTTTAATTCATTTTCAATAGTTTTTAACCTTCCCATTTCTGAACTGGTAACTAAACTGATAGACAATCCTTTTTTACCAGCACGGCCTGTACGTCCACTACGGTGAGTATAATACTCTAACTGTTCAGGTAACTGGTAATGAATTACATATTGCAGATCCTCCACATCAATCCCTCTGGCAGCCATATCTGTAGCAACCAAAATTTGAACTTTTTGATTTTTAAAGGCACGCATCACTTTTTCGCGGTCACGTTGCTGAAGATCGCCATGCAAGGCTTCCGCCAAATGATTACGCGCAATCAATTGTTTGGCCAACGATTGTGTTCCATCTTTGGTTTTGCAAAATACAATTCCCCTTCCTTTACCTTGTGTTCTCAAAAACTCCAATAATGTGTCTAATTTATCTTTGGTATCTATACATTGTACATATTGGTGTTCAATATCTCTGTTCACCACATTTTTCACATCTACCTGCACCTTATAAGCATCTTCATCCATATAGGACTGAATAATTTCTGTTAAGGATTCAGGTATAGTTGCGGAAAACAACCAGATATTACGATGCCCATTGGTTTGCTCCAAAATGGTATCTATATTGGCTTTAAAGCCCATACTCAACATTTCATCAGCTTCATCTAAAACAATGGTTTTAATATCTTTTAAACTGATCGCTTTGCGTTCTAACAGATCGATCAAACGACCGGGAGTAGCTACCACAATGTGAGTAGGCCGTTTCAGATTACGAATCTGAAGTTCAATCGGTTCACCACCATAAACAGCTTCCACAAAAATCCGACTGGGATTATAGCGTGCAATTCGGAATAACTGCTTGGCTATTTGCTGTCCCAACTCACGTGTGGGACACAATACCAAGGCCTGAATTTTATCAGTGGAAGTATCAGTTGCCTGTAATAACGGCAAACCGAAAGCCGCAGTTTTACCCGTCCCTGTTTGGGCTTGTCCAATAAAATCAGTACCTTCTTTTAATAAAAAAGGAATTGATTTTGCCTGTATTTCGGTAGGATTAATAATATTATTTTCGATAAGCCCTTTTATTAAAGCTTCTGTAATACCCAATTCGGAGAAGGTTGACAAAGTTTTATAGTGTTAATGAAAAACAAAGATAGGCAATTTATAAACCAATGAACAGATCTAAAGATATCCTTCTTAAACTAAAGACGTATCAGAATTGAATAAATCTCAAGAGTAAAGGAAAGCAATAAACCTTTGTTATAAACGTTTAAATAAGATAGCCTTAAAGGTGTTTTGTTTAGCAATCGGTATTTTAGTAGAAAGAAAAGATTCTTTTAATGTATTTGATACTTAATGATCACCTTGAATACCGCTAACCTTACAAAAAAATAAAATGAATTGCATTATTGTAGATGACGATGAATTAGCCATAAATTTAGTAAAACAATGTATTGAACGTGTTGATTTTATTACGCTTATCGGTACCGCCTCCTCTGGAACAGAAGCCTTAAATTTTTTAGAAAAAAACAAAGACATTGATCTGATTTTTTTAGATGTTGACATGCCTGGCATGACTGGTTTTGATCTTGTTAAAAATTTTAAGATCCCACAAGTAATTTTCATTACCGGAAATAAGGAATATGCCGCTGAAGCGTATGATTATAATGTTACAGACTTTATTCTTAAGCCTATTGATTTTACACGATTTTTAAAAGCTGTTCAACGCGCCAAAGAGGTAAAAGAAAGTATAAAGGTAAGTAAGAGAAATGAAAATGAAATATTTCTAAAAAAAAGTTCTCGTCTCATTAGAGTGGATGCAAGAGATATTTTATATATTGAAGCTCAGGGCGATTATGTGAATATATATACCTCCAAAGAACGGTTTACCATTTTATCCACAATGAAATCAGTGGAAAATCGACTTCCCAAAATTGATTTTGCCCGAATTCATAATTCCTACATTATCCGACTCGACAAAATAGTTGAAATAGAAGACGAAACTATTTCTTTAGGAGGAAAGTCATTGCCTTTAAGTCGCTCTCATAAAAACTCATTTTTTCAAAAACTCAATCTCTTTTAAAAATCTTATATTTTTTTTGAAAAGGCAAATCAAAAAAAATATCTGAAATACTTTTCGACAAAAACTGAACAAAATACTTAATAATTCTATACCAATACAAATGAATAATAATGGGCCTTTACCCGAAAATGAAGCTGAACGTTTAGCGGCATTAAAACAGTACAATATTCTTGATACTTTACCAGAAGAGGAATTTGATCGCCTTACAAAATTGGCATCCATAATATGCGAAGCTCCAATTGCCTTAATTAGTTTAATTGATAAGGACAGGCAATGGTTTAAATCTAAAGTTGGAATAGATGCCAATCAAACTCCCAGAGAGATTTCTTTTTGCCAATATTCAATTATGGGCGACTCATTTTTCGAAATTGAAGATGCAACAAAAGATGAACGTTTTTTGAACAATCCACTTGTTCAACACCAACAAAATATTAAATTCTATGCAAGCCATCCTTTAATTGATCCGAATGGTTATGCGTTAGGTACTCTTTGTGTAATAGATAGAAAAGCAAGGAAATTAAGTCCAGATCAGCAAGAGGCTTTAACTCTTTTAGCCAATGAAGTCGTTTCACAAATTGTGTCAAGAAAAAAAAATGCTGAAAAGGATAAATTAGAAAAACTGTTCAATCTTTCAATAGATCTGATATGTGTGGCTGGCACTGATGGATATTTCAAAAAAATTAATCCAGCATTTACATTAACTTTAGGTTGGACAATAGAAGAATTGCTTTCAAAACCATTTTTTGATTTAATTCATCCTGATGATGTTACGAGTTCCGAAAATGAAATTAAAAAATTAGGAACAGGAGAAAAAACAATAGACTTTAAAAGTCGTTTAATAACAAAAAATGGTGATTATATATCAATAAGCTGGGTTGCTAATCCCGATCCTATCACAGGAGAACTTTTTGCCATTGGTAGGAATGATTCAGATAGAATAAAAGGAGAACAGGCCCTGTTATTAAGTGAAGAAAAGCACAGAGTTTTTTTCGAAAACTCACAAGGCTTGATGTGTACACATGATTTAAAGGGAAATTTCCTTTCCATCAATCTTGCCGGGGCCTCTTCAATAGGGTATTCTGTTGAAGAGCTATTGCATAAAAATTTATTTGACCTTGTACCAATTGAAGCAAAAGATTTACTTCAGAGTTATTTAAATGAAATTGAAAAAAACGGTTTCTCCAAAGGATTAATGAAAATTATTCACAAAAATGGAACATTGAAAACATGGATGTTTAATAATATAATTTCAGAACAAGTGAGTGACACTAAGTATATTATTGGAAATGCCGTTGATATTACAGACAGGATTTTACTGGAAAAAGAATTAAAAGAAATTAATGGACGTTTTTTTAAGGTTTTTGATAAAAACCCTGTAATTATGGCTATCTCAAATTTAAAAACCGCAAAAATAGAATATGTGAATGAAACTTTTCTTGAAACTTTCGGTTTTACAAAAGAAGAAGTAATTGGAAAAACATCCGTTGAATTAAATATAATACCCAGTGGGAAACGTAAAAAAATTGCATCCTTTGTGAAAAAACAGGGCTCTGTGGGATACGGAGAGGACATGATGACAAAAAAAAACGGAGAAAATTTTTGGGTCCTTGCCTCCTTTGAAATCATTGAAATTAACGGAAATTCTTTTATTCTCTCCTCAATTAATAACATAGATGACCGTAAAAAAATGGAGGAAGAAATTAGCAAATTAGCTGAATTTCAAAATGTTATACTTGATGGAACAGATTATTCTATTATATCTACCTCTGAACCAGAAGGGAATATTCTAACCTTTAACAAAGGGGCAGAAAAAATGCTTGGATATAAAGCAGAAGAAATGATAGGAAATAGTCCTGATATAATCCATGATAAAATGGAAGTTCTGGCACGGGCTAAAGAATTATCGGAAGAATTAAAATTAAAGGTAGAACCAGGGGTTGATGTTTTTCATATTAAATCACGGTTGGGCAATTCAATCGATGTGAATGAATGGACTTATATTTGTAAAGATGGCTCCAGGATCCCTGTTGAATTATCTATATCAACCCTTCGGAACACAAACAATGACATTGCTGGTTATTTGGGAATAGCGAAAAATATCAGTCAAAGCAAAAAAGCAAAGGAAGCTATCATATATGCAAGAGAAAAGGCTGAGCAAGCAGTTATAGCCAAAAATAGTTTTCTTGCTAACATGAGTCATGAAATTCGCACCCCAATGAATGCCATCATTGGATTTACAGAATTACTTGCCCAAAGCACTTTGGATGAAAATCAAAAGGAGTGTGTAAGTTCAGTAAAATTGGCTGGAACAAATTTACTTGCAATAATAAATGACATACTTGACTTTTCTAAAATTGAATCCGGGAAAATTGCAATTGAAAGTGTTCCTTTTAGTTTGAAGGATGCATTGAAAAATATTTACAATCTGTTAAATGTTAAAGCAAAAGAAAAAAACCTTGAATACAATTTTTTCCTCGATGCCTCCCTTCCCGATTTCGTTGTTGGAGATAGTGTAAGATTAAATCAGATCATGGTTAATTTGATAGGGAATGCGATTAAATTTACTGAAGAGGGAAGTATAACTGTATCAGTGAAAAAAATCGAAGAAGATGATTTAAGTTATAATTTGAAATTTATTGTTCAGGATACAGGAATAGGAATTCCAGTTGAGAAAACAGAACTGATTTTTGATAGATTTTCTCAGGCAAATACTGAAACAACAAGGAAATTTGGTGGAACCGGCTTAGGTTTAAGTATTGCAAAAAATTTGGTGGAATTGTTAGGTGGAGAAATAAAATTAATAAGTGAACTTGGAAAAGGTTCTGAATTTTCATTCGAAATCCGCTACCTGAAAGTAGATAAATCAGTTTTAGAACCTTTACAAAAGGTTTTTGTTGTAAAAAAACCTATAGGGCCAGTAAAAATATTATTATGCGAGGATAACATATTAAATCAGCGATTAGCAGGAAAAATACTTACGAAATTTGGTTTTGATTTTGAAATTGCTGAAAATGGAAAAATAGGTTTGGAGAAATTAAAACAGGGGAAATTTGATTTAGTACTAATGGATCTGCAAATGCCAGAAATGGATGGGTATCAGGCAACTATAGCAATCAGAAATGAGTTAAAACTTCAAATTCCAATTATTGCAATGACAGCTCATTCACTGGTTGGTGAAAAAGAAAAATGTATTGAAATTGGAATGAATGATTATGTAGGGAAGCCTTTTACACAAGAGGACCTTTATAACAAAATCAGCTCAAATTTAATTAAAAAAAAACAAGACTCCCCCACACAAGGCAAAATTATTGAAAAAAGCGGTGTTAAAAAGGATTCGGATTTAATTAATCTGAATTATTTAAAGGAACTTTCTGATGGCAATAAAGAATTCGAAAAAGAGATGATAGAATTATTCTTAAATCAAGTTCCCTTAGATATTAGCGCTTTGGATGTTGCTTTTGAAAATTCTGATGCTTTTCTTGTAAAAAGTTTATCACATAAGCTAAAATCGTCTATGTCAGTTGTTGGTTTATCTGGGCTGGCATCTTATTTGAGTTTTATAGAAAAGAATGCTTCAAATAAAGAAATGAGTGAATTATCACTCGAAAAATATAATATGATTAAAAACATACTTAACAAAAGTTACCCTTTATTACACAAGAAATTAAAAGAAGAGTATTAATAAAAAACTTATTATTTAGTAAACAGTCAAAGGATTAGTAAAGGAAAAGAAGAAATAATAAAATTTGAAAAGGGAATAAAATTGATTAATAAAATGAAAATATTATTCGCTGAAGATGATGAACTGTTGAGGAAATCCCTGACTTTTTATTTAACAAATAATGGTTTTACTGTTTACCCTGTTGGTGACGGAATGCAAGTTAAAGAGCTATTAAAAAGCGAACACTTTGATTTAATTATTACAGATCTGAATATGCCTTTTTTAGGTGGTATGGAGGTTATTAATTTAGTTAGAAATGAGTTAAAATCTTCCACCCCTATTATCGTATTGACTGCTTTCGGCATTGAAAAAGCCGAACTCGATGCTTTTGAAATTGGAGCCAGTGAATTTATTACTAAGCCATTCAGCCCTTCCATTCTTAAAGCAAGAATAGAGAAACTTTTAAAAATAAAATAATCAAAAATTTATTTATGATCATTTTAGAATATAAAAGTACCTACATAAAAATCATTATACTTTTTTTATCGGTTGCGGGAATTTCAAAAACTTTTTCACAAATTGAAAATGTGGATAGTTCATTTCAGGTGGCAAGGACCCTCGCATTTTCCTCTAAATATGATGAATCAATTCTTCTTTGTAAAAAAATATTAGAAAAAAGTCCAGAATATCAGGATGTACAAGTTCTTTTGGGTAGAGTTTATTTTTGGAATAACCAACCTGATTCTGCTATTTTGGTTTTGTCGGAATCCATCAATTCGAATCCATACCAGGATGCATATATAGCATTATCGGATATTCAAAGATGGAATAGCAAACTTCTTGATGCATTAAAAACTTCTGAGGATGGCCTGCAATTTTTCCCTTCAAGTGAAGAATTGTTAATCCGAAAAATTAAAGCTTTGAACGAATTGGGCGATTATGAAGAAGCGTATCCTATTATAGATTCACTCATTGCTAAGAATAAGAAAAATTCAGAATTAAGGCAATTGGCCGAATCCATAAAAATGAAAATGTCAAAAAATATTTTTTCAATTTCTTATGACTATGATTATTTCGACAAACAATTTAAGGACCCCTGGCATCTTTTTTCCTTGGGATATAGCAGACAAACAAAGCATTTAGGCAGATTAACTACAAAAGTAAATTTTGGTAATCGATTTGGCTCTAATGGCACCCAGATAGAGATGGAGGCCTATCCAACTTTAGGAAAAAAAATGTATGCTTATGTTAATGCAGGATATTCCTCCAATTATATTTTCCCTAATTATCGTACCGGAATATCGCTTTACAGGAATTTCCCGAACGCCTTTGAAGGTGAGCTTGGCTTCAGAGTTTTATATTTTAGTAAGGCAACAATTTTGTACGTAGGGTCAATTGGAAAATACAAGGGCAATTTTTGGTTTTCACTAAGACCCACTTTTATTGCAAGCGAAAATGGAGATCGGTTTTCTCAATCCTACTCCTTCATCACCAGATATTACGGAAAAAGCACTTATGATTTTATTACATTAACTCTTGGATATGGTCTTTCCCCAGATGATCGAGCAAGGGAATCTTTACTTCAAAATGTGAATATGAAAAACTACAGTTTAAAGCTCTCAGTGCAAAAGATAGTTAAGGAAAATAATATTTTATCTCTAACTACAGGAATTGTTACTGGAGAATATTTTGAAAGTGGCAAAGAGATTGGCAACAACATTTTTTTCGGAATAAATTATCAAAAAATATTTTAAATCCATTACTCTCACCTAAGAAAATATTTTTTTCTATTAAGAATTATAAGCATCAGTTTGTTTCAGAAAACGGCACACTAATTTGTTCATAATAGGCTTTGAGTCTTCTGCCGAAAAGGCTTACCGAAACATTTGAGGAGGCTATAAATAAGTTATAATAAGGTTCCTGAGTTAGTGGGAAATTATTTTTTATGATTGAAATTAAATTTAATTGAATCCAATCGTTTAAAGTCTCCTTGTAATCATTTAAAAAGCTCAAGCCATCAACACCTTTCAATTTTAACATTGCCATCATTGCCTCTTGCCTTAACGTAAGATTTTTTGAATAAACATTTTTGCGTATCAATGAATATGCATCTGTAATATTCATTTCAGCCAATTCTCTTATGGCTTCACATTTGTCAGGCCATTGCCTTGAATTTAATTTTTTGTATGTATCTTTTATTAAGTTTGATTCAATAAAAAAGAGTTCTGTTTTTTTTGAATACTCACCAGTGTAAGTTCTATGAAGTTTAATAACAGAATCAAGTAAAAGAAGTCTGAAAAATTTATTATTAATATTTGAGGTGAATGCGATATCATTTTGCAGGTCCTTAAACGATTTATTTTCAAAAACAACACTAAATACTAGTCGTTCAGCAATTGGCTCAAAAAGCTTTTTTTTATTTAAAGTAATCTTTTTTTTTATACGACTTATGATAAGGAGTATTAAAAAAAACAGGGCAAGAGAAAAAAATAATAGTATCAATAATATCAGAAATATTTCTGACCTTTGAGAAGCCATTTTATAGGGAATTGTATGGTATGAATTACAAAGGTATGGAATTATATTCTAAATGAGTTTTATAGAAATAATAAAACAGGTAGTGGAAATATTTAATATTTCCATGCTGATATTTGCCATATTCATTATGTCATCCTATTTGATATTAGGATTAATTTCAATAAGATCTTTAAGGGAATATTTAAGGAATAATGAATTCATCAATTACAATGTCCTTTTATCATCAGAAAATTCTCCATCGCTCTCGCTAATTGCACCAGCATATAATGAAGGAAAAACAATAGAGGAAAATATCCAATCTCTTTTATCATTAAACTATAGTAACTATGAGGTTATCATTGTTAATGACGGAAGTAAGGATAATTCTATGGAAATAATGATAAAAACATATCATTTAGAAATAGATTCTGATTTTCGATTTCAGTCCCATTTAAAATCCAAGGAAATAAAAGGTATTTACAGATCTAAAAATCCTGCTTTCAAAAAACTTATTGTTGTTGATAAAATGAATGGAGGAAAATCCGATGCACTAAATGTGGGAATAAATATTTCTTCTAAACCTTATATTGTTTGTATTGATGTTGATTGTATCATTGAAAAAGATGCACTTTTAAAAATGGCAAAACCTTTCATGGAAAATATTAATGGGAAGGTAATTGCAACAGGTGGGGTCATTCGAATAGCTAATTCATGTAAAATATCCAATGGTAGGTTAGTTGAGGTCAATGTGCCGGAAGCCTTTATTCCAAGAATTCAGGTAATTGAATATTTAAGGGCATTTTTATTAGGGAGAATGGCCTGGGCCAAGCTCGATGGTTTATTATTGATAAGTGGAGCATTCGGAATGTTTGATAAACAAATTGTAATACAAGCTGGAGGATATGATCATAAAACAGTGGGAGAAGATATGGAATTGGTTATGAGAATGCGAAGATATATGATTGAAACAAATCAAAAGTACATTGTATCCTACATTCCGGATCCATTATGCTGGACTGAAGCTCCCGATAATTTTTCTATTTTAGGAAGGCAGCGTAGTCGCTGGACAAGAGGAACAATGGAGTCGCTGTGGAAACATCGCATCATGTTCATGAATCCCAAGTATAAATTATTAGGCCTGCTTTCTTTTCCGTACTGGTTAATTTTTGAATATTTTGCTCCATTAATAGAATTTTTCGGTTTAATAATTACACTTTTATTTTTTGCTTTTGGTTTGATCAATTTAAAATTTTTCTGTCTTCTTCTGTTGTTTGTTTATTCATTTGCTATAATGGTTTCCACTCTTGCACTGCTTACAGAAGAATACACTTTTCATCAATATCCTAAGATAAAACATTATTTTCAGTTACTACTTGTTGCGATCATTGAACCATTTTATTATCATCCTTTTTTGGTCTACTGTGCGTTAAAAGGGAATTGGGAAAAAATAAAAGGAATCAAAACCTGGGGTGATATGACAAGAGGAGGATTTACCAAAAAGTAATTCTATTGATTTTTTGAAAATATTTTAAAGAGTCCGGCCCCTAAAATACCGACAATAAGTTTATTGCGATTGAAAATCATTGCAAAAAAATTGCGTAACTTCGTTACAATGAATCTATCCAAAATTTTTAATACTGCAATTCTTATATTATTCCTTACATGGAGTCTTAATGGTGTTTCACAAGAGACTGATGATAACAGCAACGAGACTTTTCAAGAGATCACTCCTAAAAAAGGTTTGCGGCTTGGTTTATATGTAGGATCCTACTTTGCCAATCAATATACTGCCAGTATTTATGATGGTTATGGTTTTGATATTGACGGAAACAAAAATAACTGGGAAAATAGTTTGATGAACCAAAAGATCAACATGGAATATGGTGGTTATGGCATTCAGGGCCAGCCCGACCTGATTGCGCAGGAACTCAATCTCGATTATCATACCTGGACCTTTAACGCAAGTGATATGCCCCTCAACATGAGGTATACCCCGTCCTTTTCAGTAGGATTAAATTGTATCTATTCCGTAGATGTAAAAAATGCTATATTATTAAACGTTAATCTTGCAAAGTTAAATATCAGTGGGAATTTCACCATTATAACACCACAGCAGAGCGGTTCTTCACAAATCAACGATAGGATCAAAACCTTTGCTATTAAAGGTGTAGAACAACGCATGATGTTCCAATTTGGTTATCAGCGAATACTGGGTGATAACGAAAATGTTAATTTTTTTGTTGAAGGAGGCTTGCATGTTACCGTTACCAAATTCGACAAAAATGAAATTTTGATAAATACTCTTAAAATTGACCTCACTACTTATTACAACAATGTTGCTTATTCCTCAGCTTTACTTGTAAAAAAACCTATTGGTACCGGACTGGGAGTAT
>JAZKBX010000156.1:0-10665 GCA_040388455.1 Bacteroidota bacterium | reverse complement strand
ACAGTTATTGTATAGTCCAACCTACGAGCGGGTAAATATTGGAATAAATCCAAGGCTAAAATTGCAGAATGCGATAGGTTTAAGGGCTTATTATAATTTGTAGGAAAGCCCCTTCTTACCTCCCCCTTAGCGGAGGAATCAAAACAAACAAGGCTAAACAGATGGCATAATAGGTATCTGTTCCTTCCCGAGTTTATCCTGAGCGATTGTGGAAGGAGGGGAGGTCAGGAGAGGCTTCTTTTCTTTTTATTTCACTTCAGTTTCTTTCACACCTGCAAAGAATTTTCTTTCTTTCAAATAATAAAAATTCCCTTTTGCCATCACATGTACAATTAAATTTTCAATAGAAATAGGAGAACCATCTTTTAGATCTGCTATATTTGAGTGACGGATATTGTGTCCATCAAAAATAAGGATCAGACCGGAACCAATAGCTTCCATTTTGTTGCCTTCTTTAATTACTACACCGGTATCCTCACCTAAACCAATTCCTATACAACCCGGATTACTTGCCACAGCCTGCGACAAACGTCCAAAACGGCCACGTGTAACAAAATGAGAATCTATAATTACATCTTTAATAAAAGCGAGACCAGTAGTAATTTTAACTTCACCTTTTAGCAGAGCATGGGTGCTGCTGCCATGATAGATCATTGTATTGCTCATTCCCATTGCGCCTGCACTTGTTCCTGCAATAACAAAATTTTCGTTTTGATAACGATCAGTTATCAGTTCCAAAATTTCGGTACCACCAAAGATCATACTTAAACGTAACTGATTTCCACCGGTAAACATTACCCCATCAGCTTTTCTAACACGTTCAATATATTCAACATTAAGGGCATCTTCACGGTTTTTAATATGCATTACCCCAACATTTTTACAGCCTAATTTCCCAAAGGATTGAACGTAATTTTCACCCACCTCTTCAGGTATTTGAGATGCAGTAGTTATAACTTCTATAACAGAATCAACACCTTTCATTTCAGATAATATTCTTTTCAAAATACCGAATTCAAAAAAAACTAATTGTTCTTTTTGAATAAAAGATGGATCCATTCCTGTGCCTTTATCTTCACTTCCACCTATAGATATTAATTTCCCTTTTGGAGCTTCCATTATTATACTACGAATTACTAATTTAAAACGAATTTACAAATCTGTGTTTTCAATTGCTTTATGCTAAATTGCCCAATTGTTTTCGGTTGTAAATTTAACCTAATCATTACAATTATATAATCTTAATTTTTTTCTTTATAATAATGTTTTGAACAAATTCTAATTGTATAAAAATAATAACTATATTGATAAAAAATTATAAAATAGAATGAAAATAATTGAAATAAAAGTGATGAGGGGGCCAAATTACTGGTCGATACGCAGGAGCAAATTGATTGTGATGAAGCTTGATCTCGAAGATTTAGAGAATTTCCCGACAAATAAAATAGCAGGTTTTTGTGAGCGCATAGAACAAGCTATTCCAAGCATGATAGAGCACCGTTGCTCGGAAGGATGCCAGGGCGGCTTCTTTTCAAGGGTTAAAGAAGGTACCTGGATGGGCCACGTTATTGAACATATTACACTTGAAATACAATCTTTAGCTGGAATGGAATGTGGATTTGGAAGAACCAGAGGTACTGGTAATCCTGGTGTTTACAACGTTGTTTTTTCCTATATGGAAGAAAAAGTAGGTGTATACGCAGCCAAAGCATCAGTAAGAATTGCTGAAGCTCTCATTAAAGGTGAACCTTATGACCTGGAGCATGATATCCGTACCATGCGTGAAATAAGAGAACAAGATCGTTTAGGGCCAAGTACTGGTTCTATTGTTGACGAAGCTGTTGCGCGCGACATTCCGTATATCCGCATAAACAGTGCATCATTAATACAGCTGGGATATGGAAAAAATCAGGTACGTTTTCGCGCTACTATGACAGATCACACCAGCTCTATCGCTGTGGATATAGCAAGCAATAAAGATGAAACCAAGCGTATGCTGGGAGATGCTGCAATACCTGTAGCAAAAGGGGTTTGCATTGCTTATGCAGAAGATGTAGTGGATGCGGTTAAAAAAATTGGCTTCCCATTGGTATTTAAACCTCTTGATGGAAATCACGGTAAAGGCGCATCGATCAATGTAAAAACGATAGAAGAAGCTCATGCAGCTTATGAACATGCAAAAAAATATTCCCGCAAAATAATTGTAGAAAAATTTATTACCGGTTTTGATTTTAGAATATTAGTTATAAATAACAGATTTATTGCTGCTGCATTGCGTGAACCGGCCCATGTGATTGGCGATGGCGTTTCAACTATTCAACAATTAATTGATACTGAAAACAAAGATCCGCGCAGAGGTTACGGGCACGAAAATGTGCTTACTGAAATTAGCATTGATAGAGAAACGATAGAACAATTGAGTAAAAAAAATTACACCATTGAAACTGTTCTTGCTAAAAAGGAATTATGTTATTTAAAGGGCACAGCTAATCTAAGTACTGGTGGCACTTCCACCGACATCACTGACATTGTACATCCACACAATATATTTATTTTTGAACGTATTTCACGAATAATTGGTTTGGATATTTGCGGCATTGATATAATGGGAACCAATCTTAACGAACCATTGGAAACTACCGGTGCAGTGGTTTTAGAAGTGAACGCTGCTCCCGGGTTCAGGATGCACTTAGCTCCTGCCAAAGGTTTACCGAGAAATGTGGCTGCTCCAGTAATAGATATGCTTTACCCAACTGGTAAATCATGCAGAATACCAATTATTGCCATTACAGGAACCAATGGTAAAACTACAACCACCCGTTTAATTTCTCATATTGTTAAAAATAACGGATTTAAAGTAGGCTTCACCACTTCCGATGGCATTTATGTTGGGAACTCTATGCTAACAAAAGGTGATACTACAGGCCCTGTGAGTGCCGAATTTATTTTGAAAGACCCTACCGTAGAATTTGCTGTACTGGAAACCGCACGTGGAGGTATTTTAAGAGCAGGACTTGGTTTCAGCAAATGTGATGTTGCAATAGTGACCAACGTACAAGCGGATCACATGGGTTTATCCGATATCAATACCCTGGACGAAATGGCCAAAGTAAAAGGAGTAGTGGTGGAAAGTGTTAAGCGTGATGGTTATGCCGTGCTTAATGCCGATAACAAATACTGTGTAAAGATCGGTAAAAACGCAAGTTGCAAAGTGGCTTATTTTAGTGTTGATGAAAATAATCCGGTAATAGTTGAGCATTGCAAAAAAGGCGGAATTGCTGCTATTTACGAAAATGGCTACATTACAATAAAGAAAGGTGATTGGAAATTCAGAGTTGAAAAAGCAACCTTAATACCATTAACCTTTGGTGGCAAAGTAACATTTATGATCTATAACGTACTAGCGGCAACTCTTGCTTCTTACGTTTACGGATTTAAAATTGAGGATATTGCCACCTCACTCGGAACGTTTATCCCTTCAGCAGCGCAAACTCCCGGAAGAATGAATATTTTCACTTTTAAAGATTTTAAAGTGATGATCGATTTTGCACACAATCCGGATGGTTTCAATGGTATAAAAGAATTTTTATCCACCATCGACTCGCCTGATAAAATAGGCATCATCACCGGTACAGGTGACAGAAGAGATAGTGACATCAGGGAACTTGGAAGGATCTCCGCCCAAATGTTCGACCACATTATTATACGACAGGATAAATTTTTACGTGGAAGAGAAGCAGATGACATTGTTAAACTTTTAGTGGAAGGTATTAAAGAAATAGATCCAAAACAATCTTACGAATATATCCCTAAAGAAGTAGATGCTTTAAAACATGCACTTTCACTTGCCAAACCAGGCACATTTATTACGGCTTTAAGTGATGTGATCGACAATGCACTTGATATTGTTCAAACTTATTTGGACAAAGAAAATGGACTGTAGTTTTATTAATAGGCTTTGTACAAATTAAAATGATATGAAATTAACTTTTAATAAAAAAGTCTCATTCAGCGCGTCATTGCGAGGTACGAAGCAATCTCACGTCCATCATTAGTTGAGATTGCTTCGACTAAAAAGTCTCGCAATGACGCTCCAAATAGGCATTAAATTATTTTAAATTTTTAACTTATATCAAGTCTACAATGAAAATGAGCTAAAGGAATATGAAAATTACTTCAGCTCATTTTCATATTTGCACATTTTCAAATTAATTTTCATATTTGTAAATAATAAAAAATTTATAGTTTGGGAAAGCATTGCAACTATCTTTTATTTCTATTGTTTGTTTTAGTTTCGTATACTTCCTTTGCACAGGATGAGCCTGATCAATTTGAAACTAAGATCGCTGAGGAATCGCCTCCTCGTCAAAAACAGTATTATTTATTCAGCCCAAAAGTATCGGTAACAGTGCCACACCCGATGGGCAACCAATCCTTTAAAAAAAGTTTTGTTGGGATCTATGAAGTTAACGCAGGTCTTAATGTAATGATCTACAAAGGTTTGTTTGTTGGAGGCACGTTTAAAAATGGATTATTAAAGATCACTGAAAATAAAATACCGGATCTGAATGCAGATATGGCAATTAATAATGCTGCAATAAAGATAGGTAGCGATTTTTATATAAACAGTAAAAACACTATGCTGTTATCAGCGGCTCTATCTATAGGGCAAAACAATACAAAATACTCATCATTTAAATGTAAAAGCCTAAACCCGCATCCCATAATTACCGGCTTTAAATCTTCCTATTTTGAACCTGAAGTAAATCTGTTTTTTTTAACTGAAGCAAATTTTGGAATTGGAGCTACCCTAAGCTACAGTGTAATTAAACGCAACTTTGATCCTAATGAATTATGCCTGGATGAGTGGGCACAATTTGGCAAAGACAATTCCGGGCCTATCCGTTATATTAGTTTTGGCTTTGGTTTTTATTATGGTTTTTCAAAAAAAACTAAAAAATAAATTGAGTTTAATGCTAAATTAAAAATAGTTGACCTTCTTCAATAAAAACAAAAAGCACTCTCTTCTCAATATTTTCAATCTAAAATTAATCAATTTTTTGATGGACAAGAATCAACAATTAAAATCCCAATTGTATACAAAATGTGTTGATTATGTAAATCAACGGATGAGCCACATCCAAGCTGCTATTGATGCTGCGAGCGAATCAGGAAACGATGAAACAAAAAGCAGTGCAGGAGATAAACATGAAACAGGACGGGCTATGATGCAGCTGGAGCAAGAAAAAAATGCCAAACAATTAATTGAGACCTTAGAATTAAAAAAATTACTTGATAGAGTTAATCCCAACCAACAATCACAAACTGCTGCTCTTGGAAGCTTGGTAATTACAAACAAAGAAAAATTTTACATTTCCATTAGTGCAGGGAAATTAATGATCGATTCAGAAATTTATTTTGCAGTATCGCCCACATCACCAATAGCGCTCAAACTTATTGGTTTAACAGCTGGTCAGGAAATGAATTTTAATGGCTCTTTGTATTCGGTTAAAGATATTCTATAGATGTTGCTTTTAGCTTTTTTTCAACACAGAGAACACTGAGAAAATGGAGTTGCACAGAGTTTATAAATCATATGGTATTTCTTAGTCATTCCTCCCTGTGAAACTCTTAAAGCTCTGTGAACTCTGTGTTTAAAATCATTTCCCTAAAAACTCCTTAAACCAAAGTCCGCTGTCCTTTATAGTTCTTTTTTGTGTATTAAAATCGACATGCACCAATCCGAAACGAGGCCTGTATCCTTCTGCCCACTCAAAATTATCCATAAAACTCCATACAAAATAGCCCTTCACCGGAACTCCTTCTTTTTGAGCCTTCAACACTTGTTCTAAATAATCTTGCAAAAATTTCTGGCGTTTAGGGTCTTTCACTCCGTTTTCAGCTACTTCATCACGGAAGGCTGCGCCATTTTCTGTCACTATTAATTTCTTGATATTGGGATACGCAGCAAATTGTTTCAAAATCCGGTAAATGCCTTCGGGATAAACTTCCCAGTTCATTTCGGTAACATCATGTCCCAACTTTTTGGGATCTACATTTACCGCACGTACCAGTGGAACAATGCCTAAATTGCGGGCCACGAAACGTGAATAGTTCTGAACACCAATAAAGTCGAAATCGAAGGCCATATTTTTAGCATCTTCGGGCAATATATATTTCTCTATTTTTTTTAAGGCCGGAAGGTCGTTTATTGGATAGCCCATTCCCAAAATAGGTTCAATAAATAATCTATTGATCAGTACATCCTCTCTTTTAGCTGCACGGATATTTGCAGGTTTTTCTTTCCATGCATCAATGGGGCTGCATGAAAAAGTGGTTCCGATATGAGCATTCGGAACATTTTTTCTGATAATTCGTCCTCCAATACCATGGCAAAGCACTGTATGATGGGCCGCTTTTAAAAAGCCCTTCATACCGCGTTTCCCGGGAGCATGTACTCCAAGCATATAACCCAATGCTGTAAAAGCCATTGGCTCATTGAACACCATCCAGTTTTTCACCCTATCACCAAAATGTTTGGTGCAGAGTTCCACATATTCAGCAAACCAATTACAAACATCGCGGTTTTCCCAACCACCTTTTTCTTCCAAAGCTTGCGGAATATCCCAGTGGTAAAGTGTTACCCATGGTTCAACTCCTGCTTTCAGACATTTATCAATCAACCGGGAATAAAAATCTATTCCTTTTTGGTTTACAACTCCGGTACCTGATGGCAATATTCGGGACCAGGCAATTGAAAACCGGAAAGCAGGAATATTCATGGAGCTTAACAAATCAATGTCACTCTCATAACGATGGTAGAAATCGCAGGCCGTATCTCCGTTTTCACGGGTTTTAATTCTGTTTTTTTTTGTTATGTGTAAAATGGTCCCATACCGATTCGCCTTTACCTTCCTCATTCCATGCGCCTTCAATCTGATAGGCTGCTGTTGCGGCTCCCCACACAAAATCCTTTCCAAAATCATTCCTGGAAATTACAGGAGTAAACCTTAACTGCCGAGCTAAAAGCCCTGATGATAAACCCGTTGCAACACTTGCTAAAATTGTTTTTTTGATCAGTTCCCTGCGATTCATAAATGGTATCAATGTAATTTTTGTACAATCTGTTTTGAGGGAAACAATTTCTAAAGATGGAAAGTTTAAGAACCTGTTTAAAATTTAATTACCAGTATAGGCTATGCTTGCATTAACTTTTCAATGTCAAATTTTTTCATTTTCAAATATGCTTTCATTACCCTTCCTGCCCTTGATGGGTCGCTCAATAATTTTGGAAGTATGGTAGGAATGATTTGCCATGAAAGTCCAAATTTGTCTTTGAGCCAGCCGCATTGTACTTCCTGGCCTCCTTGAGTGAGCTTATTCCAATAATCATCAATTTCAGCCTGTGTTTCGCAAAATACTTGAAACGAAACAGCCTCAGTGAATTTGAAAACCGGTCCACCATTTAATGCAGTGAAAGGTTGTCCGTTAATTTGGAAAGCGACTGTCAACACGGTGCCTTCCTTCTGACCATGAATTTCAAAACCTTCCTTTCCGTAATGGCTGACACTTTCAATCTTTGAATTTTTGAAAATCGAAACATAAAAGTTAGCAGCTTCTTCGGCTTGGTTGTCAAACCATAAGCAGGGGGTTATTTTTTGATCTGTCATTTTGGTAGCTTATGAATTAACTAAACTGGTCTCTGTATATTTTTTAAAGTTGTCCAAAATGGCTTGCCATCCTCCAAATTGTAATTCAAGAGAATTTTCGCTTTCAGCTTCAAAAGTTTCAATAACCTTTGTTTTTCCATTCTCCGGTGTGAAAGTTATTTTCACCTTTCTATCGTCCTCAAGAGTGTATTCAATAAGTTCATTGGTTTTTACATTGTCATAAACACCAACAAAATCAAAGCCTTCAGTCCCATCTTTTGCTTCCATTTTTGAAAGAAATTTACCTCCAATTCTCAGATCATTTTCGGCTTTTGTAGTATGCCAATCGTCCGATGCGCTATTCCAATTAATTATATCGGTTGGGGTTATCCAGTTTTTCCAAACTATCTCAATTGGTGCATCAACTATTGCTTGCACCGTTATTAAGGACTTTTTTACATTCATTATGATAATTTTATTTTGATTTTTCTACACAATTAAACATCCATTGTACTCCAAATTTATCTGTACAGCTACCATAATAGGCTCCCCAGAACATTTCCTGAAGTTGCATTGTTACTTTCCCTCCTGCCGACAGGCCATCAAAAAGCTTTTTTGTTTCGTTCCGGGTATCAGGTTCAAGGTTGATATATACATTATTGCCGAAATTCAAAGTAAAACCCATTGATTCCGGTGCATCAGTTCCCATTAAAACATGCCCTCCCAGAATTGAAAGTTCAATATGCATAATTAAATTTTTATCCGCTGCTGCGATCTGGGGCATTCCTTCTGAAGCGGGGATATCTCCCAAACGGGCAATTCCTCCTCCGCCAAATTCCCCACCGAACACAGATTTATAAAAATTAAATGCTTCCTCTGTATTTCGAGAAAAATTAAGGTAAGTGCTTACTCTTGACATGTTTTTTCTTTTTTAGTTTATAAAAATCCTTTTTGTTAAATTTTTGGTTGGCGTTTATAACAATAACAGGCAATAAAAATTGGGAATTCTCTATTTTTTAGAACTCCAATTACCTTAAACTAAAAAAACATGCCTTTCGACATGTTTTTTTAACGAACGAAAATAATATTTTTCGAACTAGATAACTTTTACGTTAGAAGCGTTAAGACCTTTTGGGCCGCTTTCTACTTCAAACTGTACCTTGTCGTTTTCACGGATCTCGTCAAGAAGACCTGAAGAGTGAACGAAGATGTCTTTTTCACCAGATTCTGGTGTGATGAAACCAAATCCTTTAGTTTCATTAAAAAATTTTACTGTACCTTTTTGCATGATGTTTATTTATTTATTAATGATGCAAATATATAAAAAATATTTGAATCCAAGCATTTTTTTTATTTTTATCTTAAAAAAAAGCCAATTGGTCTATAAGAACTTAAATTCCAGCCCCCTAAAATATTTATAATTTAGCTAAATTTAGTAGCAATTTGCATTTAAATAGGCTTATTTTACTTCAAAGCCGAGGAAATGACCTTACTAACATCCGTAATTAAGGTATTTATTTCCTCCTCCGGGTATTTAGTAACAAAAATAGGTTCATGTATGATCATTTGAGCTTTCCCCGGTAAAAGGTTTACGGAATCAGAAGGAAGGATGTCTTTTGTACCAATTAACGTAATTGGAAGAATGGGTAGCCCCAGATCCAAAGCCAACCTGAAGGCACCACGCTTGAATGGTGCAAGCTCACCGGTTTTACTTCGGGTACCTTCCGGAAATATTACCACCGAAGTGCCGTTCACTAATTTCTTTTTAACCTTATTCATACTTTCAATAGCAACCTGAGTATTGGAGCGGTCAATAAATATATGTCCAATCATTTCGCAGCATATCCCAAATCCGGGGATTTTACGAAGTTCTTGTTTCATTACCCACTTAATATCAATGCCTAACCAACCATAAATTAAAAATATATCATAATAACTCTGATGATTTAACACAATAATATAGGATGTGTGTTTTTGAATGTGCTCCTTCCCTGTTACCTTAATGGATATTGGTGTCAAATAGGAATTGAGTCTTGCCCAGATAACCCCACAATAACCTGCTGCTTTCTGACTAAAGAGTGAGATCAAAATAGCTATTATACAAAAGAATAAAGTGTTAACGATCAAAAATGGAAAAAAGAAAAGCCATTTATAGGGCTGATAGAGGATGTGTAGTAGTTTTCTCATACTTTTTTTTTGCAAATGTACTTATTAATGCGAATCATGCGATAAACTCAAAGAAAGTGTTATCAAAAAAAATTGTTAAAGGTGTGAGATCGGCTGCTCATATACTTCGACATACGCAACGATGACATTGAGTGTGCCCCTAACTCAAAAACAAATCTCTACTCGACACAGTAGTTTGAGCATTTTAACAATGGGAATAAGATTTAGCTAAAATTGTCAATCCAACTGAATTACAAAGAAATTACAATCAATACTTCATAGAGAAACACTCAAAAAACTTCTTGAATCTGAGTGTTCTTAGGTGTCTTAGTATTTATTTTGGCTTTCGGCTGAACAGCCTGAATATTTTTTTGGGGTAATTAGTAAAAACAATTATTATAATATATATTTGTTAAGCTTAAGCTACCAAAAAAATTGTCGATTCTTTGTAACAAAAAAACTCTAAATATGAAATCAAAAATACTTCTGTCAGTTGCCTTTATATTATTAGGGACCTACATCTGGGCTCAAAGCTCAAATAGTCGTCCTGCAAAGAAAAATCAGGATGAACAGGTAGCAAAGAACGGAAATACCACGTTTTTTAAAATACTTGACAGAGCCACCAAAATTGATGTTAAAAACGATATCAGGGATGCTGTTTTTCTTGAACTTGACTTTGCTGAATTAGCAAGGATCAACAAAGAAAAACCTTCTTCCTTGATCTTAGATCTGCCTCTATCGGACAACAGCAATGCAACATTTTACCTCAAAACAGCAAAAGTAGTATCCGACAATTTTTCACTCCTTACCGGAAACAATGAAAAAGTGGACTATACTCCCGGTTTATATT
>JAZKBX010000155.1:0-4194 GCA_040388455.1 Bacteroidota bacterium | reverse complement strand
AAATAGCAAAGGATGAAAAAGTTTTTACTCTTTATTTTCTCTTTAGTCTATTATCACTGCTATAGCCAGGGCAATATTATTACTATTGGCAGTAACTTACCTACACAGATTAGCGTTTGCGGGACAGCTAAGGTTTTTACCATTACCATCTATAATCCTTCACCTTTTATAGTTACTAGTGATACGTTAAAGCTTACAATGCCATCGGGCATGGTTTACCAGGTAGGATCAGTAACAGGTACCGGAGTGACTGAGCTGAACACCAGCACCCCGAACAAACCAGTGTTTTTATTACCCTCTATTATTCCTTTGGCGCAAGCCCTAAGCATTACTATTACTGCATCTGCCAACTGCGATATTATAGCATATATTGCCGGAGGGGGAGTAGTGGAAAATAAAATACGTGTTGATTATACTGCTAATAACAGCCAAAATTATGATAACCATACTACTTTAACATATTCTGTAAAACAACCGGTTTTAAACATTTCTAACATTACCAATCAGTCTTACACCGCCAATATTGGTGATATCTATACACGGTGTATAACGATCACTAACAGTGGACTGGGCGACTTGGCCCAGTTTACGCTTACAGATGTTCATGGCACCGGAATACAGATTAACAACATAAATAATGGTGTTTGGGTAAATTCAGGTACTACCGAAACAATTACATTTAATGCTTCGCATTTCAGTTCTGTTGGTAATAATAACGGTTTATTTGAGCAAGGTGAATCCATTATTATTTGTGAAACGGTAAAGGTAAATAACTGTTTCCTGGTTGCTTCAGATCTGACTGCCGCATGGGGATGTAACAACCAGGTTTGCCAGTCGTCTATTCTTGGCGCCAATGTGGTATTTCCTAACCTGATACCAAATATAGAGATCACACCCCTGAACCCCGATATGAATCCTTGCCTGGGTCCCGGAAATGCCAGTCTTCAAAGGTTGATGATCGTAAATACCGGATTGGGACAAGCCACCAATATTCAGCTGGACATATTTCAGACAAATGGTTCAGGGTATAACAGCAGTGTGGGTTCAAATATTGATGAATCCAGCTTTAAGCTACAAATAGACGCTGGCCCAATCACCAGCGTTACCGCTGATAGTACAGAGATCACAGATCAGTTAAATTGTATGGCCGCAAACTCCAAGGGGCGCGTGTACTTAACCATTCCTGCTCTTAATGCAGGAGATACCGCCTATTTAGAGTGGAATACATACAGCTGTTGCTACAACGCCTGCGCAGGCACCGGGCAGTCCTACCTTAACGGTTGGGCTTACCGTGGGAGTTACAGCAATTTCTGTCAGAGCTCTTATATTATCAGCCAGGGCTGGGGAAGAGTGTATTCCCAGTTGTATGGTATTTTAAGTAATAACTATTCTCCTTCCACTTTAGATTCCGGTCAGACGGGTGCATTTAATTTTAAATTCACTAGTTATGGACTTCAGGTACCTTATCCGGGTGATGCAAGTGGTTACTGGAAATTTGTTTTCACTCTGCCTCCCTGTTTAGTTAATTTGGTTAATCCTTATGTATTAAGCATAAATGGAGTTGACACCTGGACCCCTACCTCAGTAACAACCACCGGCAATATCATAACTGCAATTTTTAATGGAATGCCCCCCTTTGATCTGAATCAGGCACAGGTGAAAATTGATCTGGCAGTAGATTGTAATGGTTGTTCCGGAGGGTTTGGTTCTGTGGATATAAAGGTGTTTTATGTACCCTCCGTTTCATGTTCTTGTGAAGTGGCGGTATCCTGTCAAAGTGCGCCTGTAAGCATTCTTTGTGCAACATTTATTGTGATTCCCGTTGAACCGGAGCTTAGTGTATGCCCTGAGGGGATGATGGTTCGTAATTATTATTTCAAACGCACCAGCTATGGTCAGCCGGATAATGAACCGGGAGGAGGAAACGGTGTGCCTGATGTGAGTGGAAATCTGAATTTTTCAAGTATAAAAACCAACAGGGCCATGTTTGGTGATACTATTTCAGAAGGTTATTATGGAAAAGTGCGAACCAGCACAGCACATCCTTTCTGGGTGTATTGCTATATAAATAGTTCCATCACAAATGGTAATTTATTAACGTATCAGGATGCAAAATTAACTGTATTCAGAGGAGGAGTGCTTGTTGCCACCTGTACTAATTTCACTGCCGGGGTGACTACAACGGGTACCACACGCTCTTTTTCTTATAATTTAAGTGTGGCAGGACTTATTTCTTCCGGCTGTATGCCCGGTGGATTTCAATATTTAAACAGCGATTCATTGGTGTTTATACCACGATATAAAGTTACAACTAACACTACAGGACCGATTTATACCTGTGAAACTACCAATGAATTTTATTTAACCGATGTTGCGAATCCTCCTCCGGGCTTTAACAGATACCAGTGTGACGGTTTTTTTAGTCAGTGTTTTATAATGGGATATCGTTTTGAGAGTCATGATGATAGTTATTATACTGTAAAATCCTGCGAAAATGTTACCATCTCACAAAAGTATTACTTAAGTATCGGGCCCTGTTGCAATAATTACAATGGAGGGAATTTATTTCCTTCCGAATACCGGAACTGGGCGCATATCAGTAATTTGACTGCCAGGATTCCATCCGGCTATAAATTTGTTTCTGCTCAGTTCACTGAAGATAGAACGGCCGGATCAGGACTTTCAAGCACAAGTGCAGCAATTGCTTTAACACCGCTTTACGCGGATACTGCATTGCTTGTGTTTCCGGTAGAAAACTATTTTAATGGTTATGGAGGAACTCTTCCATTGAGCGATGATGGGTTCTCTGGCACCCTTGATGTTATAATTGTCCCCTCCTGTGAAGTCACACCTGTTGTGTCGCAGGGAATACAATATGATTGGACCTTTTCACCAACCGGTTATTTAACCGGCTCCGGAAGTTATCCTCCGGTTGTATCCGCAACACAGGATTATGTCATTTATGATGCCCCGTCTTTTTTTCTTCAATCCATATTGCCATCCGTTAATGCTCCTGATAGTATGGCTACCTGGGATGTCACATTATCCAACCCTTCCAACACCTCTAATACAGAAAACTCCTGGATAAGTTGCCCCACAATTTCGGGCGTAGCTATCATTGATGTATTTGATGTGGATAACAATGTTTCTATTCCGGCTACCGGTGATATTTACCAGCTTGGAACAGTGAATGCTGCTACTATCCGAAGCTTCCGGGTTAGCGCTAATTTCACTTCCTGTTTCCAGGACAGCATTATCATTTATGCGGGATGGAATTGTTCCGAAGGGTATCCTGTTAATTTATCTGATTATCCCTGCTTACCCGGTAAAATTACCTTGAAAGAAACACCACTCATTCCTGCATTGGATATTGCGGTGACCGCTCCATCCGGTTCAGTCCCGCTATGCGACACAAGTAACTATAGCGTTGAATTGGTAAATTTTCAAGCCGGAACGTTATACAATGTATTATTAACCACTGTTTTGCCTGTGGGAGTGGTTATTGTAACGGGTTCGTCAAAACTTAGTTATCCTGAATATAGCCCTTATAGCGTTATTCCCGACCCTGTTTTACTTAATGGAACCACCTGGCAATGGGATCTGTCGGCCATAAATAACCTTATTGGTAGCAATGGTTTAAAAGGTTATCTCGATTCAACGTTGAACTTAGTGAAGGTCACATTCAAAATAATTACCAATTGCAGCTATACCTCCGGCAATAGTATCCAGTTTAACATTAAAGGGAAAGCCGCCTGTGGACTTCCTGTGAACCAGGATCTGATTCCTCCCGTACAGCTTGTAATAACAGGTGCCGAGGCCACTTACAGTACCGATATTTTTTTGTCAACCAGTTATATTTCTCCGTGTGCTGCCAGTTCAGTAATGCATGTAAATGCTGTAAATCTTGGTCCGGGTGTTATTGGAGCAACCGATTCAATCGTCATTACTCTTCCGTATGGCGTAAGCTATGAAAACAATTCTTTTGCAGGTATTCATAATGCTCCGGCAAACCCAAATCCGGTGCAATCTATGTTGAACGGACAGTTGACTCTTAAATGGAGGATGCCCTCAGGAATGCAACCCGGGGATAGTGTTGTTTTTGATTTTAACTATGCAGGATTGCCTGCTGCTATCTCCTGTGGTATTTCTTATTTCCAGGCCAGCACATTGAGTATCGCAAATGTAGTGTGCACT
>JAZKBX010000154.1:0-11690 GCA_040388455.1 Bacteroidota bacterium | reverse complement strand
GAGGATGGTGTAGCGACAAGGTAACAAATGACGTTCATCTAAGCCTATTCGTTACTCTATGAAAAAAATCTTATTAATCCTTTTTGCAGTTATATTATTTAGCTGCAAGAAGGAACTTCAAACTTCCGATAGGGTGATTGAAGAAATTGCTACATCAAAGGCGCCAACAAAAATTTGTAATCCCGTTTGTGATGTCAGTAAGAGCCCAGACCTACAGATAGTAACAAACCTAGAGGAGTCTCATCCTTTGCGTCCAGATGGAAGTCCTATTGACAGCTTTACGTACTACTTTACAAAGTATCAGATAAGGACTAAACCAGTAAGGTTCGTGCAAAATTATGTAGTAACTCAGTTCGATCTAGGTTATTATCCAGATTGGGTTGTAGGCGATACTATAAATAAAGGAACATTGCAATGTCTTATAGAAAATATTGCGCCAAAGGGTTGTAGCAATGATTGGCTGTTCTGGGAGTCGCAAGGGAAACTTGTCGGAACTGATTATGAATTCAACGGATTGTTCGAATTCGAAACGTACGAAAGGGGTAATGGTAATAAATGGAGTCTAGTCTATGTAGATCATAAAAAGAGATTCTTTCCCAGCTACATACCGGCGTATCCGTACTGGTATAGCACAGACTTCTGCTACTATTTTGGCATAGGAGAGAGAAGCATACAGGCGCAGATGGGAGATTTTTATAGCAATGCATTCAGGTTTCCTAATCACGATGGCCTGTATAAGCTGGTGCTGAAATTCAATCCAGCAAGTAAGAATGGGTGTAGGGTTATAAAAGAAACTAATTATACCAATAACGAGAAAACTGTTTATATCAGGATTAGCAATGGAGCTCTTACGTATTCGTTAACTCCGAACATTTAACATTTTTAAAACATCAAAACTTCACACGATTAGCATAATTATATCGACAAAAAGATGTTTTTTGCAGATACTTTTCGGGGCCAAAGTAACAAATATTTTTTTATCCGGAGCAATTATTTCTTTATTTTAAAGGAGGGATAAATGTGGTGATGATTATAGTAATAGATTTAAAAGATTAACCAAACATCCGAAAGTTCTAGATAATGGAACTTTATCAGCTTTCGAATTTATACCAGGGGTGGCATTTTTTCTCTTTTTTTAATGCGTTGGCAAAAAAACAAAATTTTCTTATTGCGTGGTCGGTAAGTGTGTCAATAAGAGAACCACCAATTTGTTTACCGAAATTTTTTCTCTTTTCCCCACCATTTCTAATAAACACCGAAGAAGAAATACATCAAGCAATAGAAAATAAATTATCCCCGCGTCAGATAGTTTTTTAAATTTACTAAAATTTCCAAATCGTGCATGAAGGAGTTCGATATACGGTCGGTGGATTCCACAATTAAAAACAGAAAAAACCCTGTTATCATTGAGATAGCGGGGTTTTTGATTTCTCCGGGGGACGTAATTGGGGACGTTTTTAGTCCCCCCCAACAATTTCTCATATATAGATTTTATACATAAGAAATTTGTCATGTATAATTTTTGTCATTATATTTTTACATGATAAATCAATCAGGTATAATTTCTTTACATGACAAAAAAAGCGAATATCTCAAAACTAAATAACGAAAAACCTTTTAATGATCTCCCTCTATTGCTATAGATGCAAATATTTTAAAAATAAAAAGGTCGGGAACTCCGACCTTTTTATTTACATACCCTTTTTAATTGCGGATTTTTATTTATGCAATTGGATATTACCTCCTTGCAAGATTCCTGATGCAGTATATCCATTAGTAGATAGACTGAAATAATCATTAGTTCCCGGCTCTCCATTATCAGTAACAATAACAGTATAATCGTAGCTTCCGGAACCATTGATTTTACATATTCCAGTTATTTGTCTGCTTGTAGGTGTAAGAGCAATATAACCTGTAACTGAGAGTCCTTTAATTTTTGGTCCGTCAACTCCATGATCAATAAAATTCAGGTGACCCCAGTAATTGCCATTTTTGATACCACCTCCAACTGCAAAACTTCCCTTCTCTGCAGAAGGAGCAATAATCCAACCTCCCCCTGTTAGCCTATCTACTACATCATCATATTCATTGTAATCATATTCATTGTAATTTACTTCAGAGGCACCACCATTGGAACGCAAAGAATTGGTTTGAGAAACATCTGTACTTCCGGGATTATTTGGTACGATATCTTCCATCTTCTCACAAGAAGAAAATACAAGAGATAACGCTAACACACCACCACCAAGTTTTAAATTTATAGTTTTCATGATTTTTAAGTTTTTAGTTTATGATTTTTTTTCATTTAATCTGACTTCTTTTTTAAGGTCATATCAATAGTCGAACTATCTTTAATTCCTCTTGAAGAATTTTCTGTTGAACTTTTCACCTATTATACCTCCTTTCAATGTATGTTAAAATTTAATTTAAAGTTATTTACAATCTAAAGCTAAGGTAGATCCCAATTGAGTTCTTTAAAATAATTTGAATCATAAAGTGAAATGATGTTAACCATAATCCTTAAAGCTCTATAGAAAAATGCGTTGAGCAGAAAACAATTGAAGTGTTTTATAAAGAGTTCTAGAAACGGTCGGTGGACTCCCCGAATTAAAACCGTAAACGTCTTATTTCAGATGTTTACGGTTTTTTTTATTTCTTATTTTTCCCACACTCCCCCGTTCAGCGTAGTACAAATTAGTAAATAAATTAAATCGTTAAGCGTAGCGTCTCGCTACGCTTTTTTTAACCGGCATCTTGCCGTACCTATTTCATTTTAGGGAATAATTGTATCAAAGCACTTAAGTGAATATCAAATAAAAGAGCAGAACAAACTTTGTTTTGTTTCAGAAAACATACAAATAGGCCAGAGGCCTTGTTAAACAGATCGTAGCCGGACGCTACGCTCAACGGGGGGGGCTGGCAAGGCGTTTACGTTTAAGAGATTGGTTTAAAAAGGAAATTATGAACTGTTTTAATTATTTTCTAATCGATTGAAATAACTCCTCATACTCTTTAAAACGGTGCTCTCTGATTGGACGAGCGTATGGTTCAGTATTAAAATGTAGTAACAAGCAAGGAGATATAGCCTTATATTTTTCCAAATACTCGTAACTAAGCAATTCATTGTTTTTTATTCTCTGTTTTATCTTATTATGATATGGATACATAAACTTTCAAAAAAAATTATCGCTTGTGACAAAACGTATTCTCCAAGTACAAATAATAAACAAATTCCAGGTTTTGTTTCGTTAATTTTTCCAAATTTTTTAAAAAATCTGTCTACCTATAAATAAACTCTTGTCTTGAATTAGAAAATACAAATAGGCCAGAGGCCTTGTTAAAAAGAGCTTAGCGGGACGCTAAGGTCAACGGGGGAACTGCTCGATTTTGATTTTTAATAACCTCCCTTTTAATTATTGATTAGCTACTTGTTAAAAAACTATATCCATTTCTAAATATCGTTTTCAATGAATGCGATAATCAGGTCTTTGTAAGCATTAAGAATTGTTTCTTTGTTTCTTACAACAGAACCATTTGGCTTATTCTCAATCACCCAGTCGATCAGTGAATCTGTAATAAATCCAGAAAGAAAATCATTCGTTAAAATTTTGTTTAGGTCTTTGGATCCACTTAGCTTTTCCTTTATACTTTTATACTCTTCAAGATCTTTGAACGGAGAGATGATACTCTTATTTGAAAGATACGGAAAGTGTTCAAAGCCAGTAGCATATTGATTCTGAATGGCAAGATATTTATCATATTTTTCATTTGAATAATACAGGCCTCTTTTTGATATACCGGGACTTTTTAGTAATTTTTCCAGATAAATAGTTTCCCCAGAGACAATTGTGATTGATTCTTCTTCTGTTGATAGAACAAGAATATTACCGTCTTCGTGAAAGACAATTTCTTGAATATTATATTTATTTAAAATATACTGTGTAAAAAATTCAATATTAAAAACAACAATAGCATTTTTGTCATATTTATTTGAAACTCTCTTTAGTAAAACCCTCTTTAATTCAACTTCTTTTGATTTAATAACACCAGGTCTAGCATTCAAAGGAACTATAAGTGTCTTACACGAGAAAAAATCTTTCATTTTAACAGCTTCTCCATTCAGATATTCTATCATTTCGCTTTGCAATACAGCATTTCCCAGAATACTATTATTAATCTTAGCTCCTTTAATATTATTAATAGTCTTTGTCAAAAGGATCTTAAAATAGCCATAAGCAAGTGCAAATTTTGAAGAGCCAAAGTATTTTTTAACCTCTTCTATGTTTTGTAAAAAGGTCGTTTCTAGAAGCTCAACAGATGGCGGTAGCACTTCATTTAAAAACTGACTTTGAAGTTTCTGTTTGTTTTTTGTGATAAATTTTTCTCTTGTCAGGCTTAAAATTTTATCTGATTCAGGACTCATGAAATTCCAGTAAAGCTTAGAGTAATTTAATTTATAATATTGTACTACATTATCTTTAACAGGAATATCTCTTACAAAATACTTTGTTTCATGTAAAGCCCATCTGTTATCAATATCTGCTTCAACAGATGTTAGAAAACGAATACAGAATTCGGAGCCGATTATATTTTCATAGAACTCAAAAAAGAAATTATTCGCCCGTAAGCGTAGTCTGCATTGGATTTTGAAGTCTTTAGATTGAATCGTACCAAATGATTTAAATAACCCTTCCTGACTTTTTTTTATAAACAGATTTTCTCCAAAAAAATCAACATTCAATGCTCTTACGTTTGGCAAAATCTCATCAATATATTTTTTGATTTTAGGAATATATATGCTTTTATGCTTATCAGTGAAATAGTCATAACTCGTTATTATATCCCAATCAAAACTTGTCCCAAAAATATCGGGAAATCTATTCTTAGGAACTTCTACTATTACTTTAGTTCCTCGCTCCATTTTGGGCTGATTTTTTCCAATAGATGAGTATTTTCCCTTTTTAGCTGACCTGAAAATAATTTCTTTACTCTGCTCTCCGTCAATTTTAGTTTCCACTATAAAAGTATCAGTGATAATAAACACCGATTGTAATCCAATTCCAAAGGCACCAGTAGGTTTTAACCAAAATGGCATTCGTCCAAGCATCTTTTGGTATTCCTTATTTTTTCTTCTACTCTCCCCAACTTTATTAGTCATACGAAGCAGATCTGAATTAGAAATACCCGTACCACTATCTTGTACAATAAAAACTATGCTTGTTTTTGAATCATCTTTCCAATTAATGGATAATTTGACTTCAAAACTTTCATACAAGAGTTCTGGAATATCATTTGGAAATTTTATAGAATCTATTATTTCCTTGTGAGTAAGCGTTTTATTGTCAAGTTCTGTCCTGAAAACAAAATCAAAAGTTCCCTTTTCAATTTCACTCCAGAGTTGAATTTTAGATGCATCTAGGGCATTCTGCACAAGTTCTCTAATAAATGTGAATTCGGCTTTTTCATATATGGAAGAGCCTTCAAGTATTTCGAATATTTTATTGTTCGAAATTTCAAACTTTAAGTTTAGAAATTTATCATCTGTTATCTTGCTGTTATAATAAACCTTTATCTTCCCCTTAGGAATGGTTGGAGATGACCCCCCTAAATCATGAGGGGCAATATTTGACCACTCTTTACTTTGTTTTTCTACTTCTTCTTCAAGCCAATCAAACCAATTTCTGGCCAGTCTGTATACCTCTTCATTAGGACAGTCAGCTATGATTTCAATCGCCTCAGGTTTAATAAGGATATGTCTGATTGAAGAATGTTTTTCTCTATGAGATATAGAGGATTTGGGAAATTGAAATACATGTTCTGTAAAAGTATTAAACCTATTATCATCAACATCGAGTAAATCCCCTAACCTCAATAAGCATGCTACAAGCCGAGGGTTTATTGTGTCACCTGAAATGCCATTTGACTCAAATTCAAGTCTATTAAATATCTCATAAAATTCGACACCGTGTAAATATGCGACTTCACCTAATACATTAAGCAACCTGCTTGGTATTTGGTCAGAATAAAAAGAATTTGCTATTTCAAAAAATGCTTTATCAGCTCCTTTAATTATATCCGCACTTCTCTTATGGTGAATTCGTCTTATATATTCTGCAACTACAAGTGTTACAGAATTCTTTATTTTGATAGGTGTGATATCAAATAGCCACTCGTTCCTACTGTTTTGTTTTTCGTGAGAGAAGTTCTGAATTCTTGTCAAAATTTCCCCACTTTCTTTCATTTCAATATCATCCCAATCGCAGATTTCTTTAAGGAAATCTTGAAATTCGTCTGACAACCATTGTTTTTCTATCAAATCTTGAAAAACTACCATCCCAAGATCATGGGTATAAGAAGACATTAGAATCAACCATGCATTAGTTGGACTTAGGGTTTTGATTCGTTCTTCTCCTAAAAAAGATTCGATATTTTTAATTATTGTATTTGAATGGCTCTGTTCATGAAGGCTATAATGAGGATAATATTGACTAATGTTAGAGAGAGCCAATGAAAGATTACGTTTATTTAGTTTCCAGATTGCATCCAAAATCTCAAATTGTCGATTAAACTTAGCGCTTTCTTCTAAGTGTTTTTCTATTGTATAGTATGATTTAAGATGTTCCATATGAATAAGTGTTATATCAAATATAGCACAAATATCTTATTACCATAGATCTCTAATAAAAGTCTACGCACTCTAATAGGACGAGAGCTTTACTCCGTTGATCACATTCTGGAAGAATGGTTCCAATTTCCAAAGCTCGGCTAGATCGTCTGTAAATTGTTTCGAGATTTTAACCGGAGACCACCCTTAAACGGGGAGCATGTAATCAGTTTGAATTGTCAGCCTTAAAGTTTTCAACGTTTTTGGCTTAAAATCAAGCAACTTATTAACATCGACTTATAATACCCCGTCCAACATGAGACAAATTGGTATAAACGGCTGTTTTGTTGGTTTTTAGGATTTGAAATATTCAATACATTTGAGTCCATAAACCAATAAAAAAAACAATTATGTCACGATTCAAGTACACTTATTATGAGTATGATCAGCCAAAATCGGTCTTCACTTCGATTAATGAATTATTATTTTGGGTTAGGAATATGCCAGATGAATTAAAAGAGGAAATAATATCCAATTTCTCCGAGGCTCCATTTACAAAATTGGATGCTAAAACATTCATTTCAAAAAATCATCCTGTAAAAATTGTTAGGGATTATGTTGTTAGAACAGAAACAATATTAGTTAATTGAGATTTTAAGTAATACTCTCGGTTTCCATTAGTTATAACAAATGAGATTTAAACAATCTGAAGATACAAATAGGACTTAAGTTTTGTAAAAAAGAACGCAGCGCTTCGCTGCTGGATGTGACTGGCACATAGTTTTCACCTAACTTAATTACAACAAATTCAAATGGAAATTATATGAAACATTTATTCACATTATGCTTTATATGCATTGCAGTAAGCCCTATACTAGCCCAACGGCCTGCTGCGGACGAGTTCAAAACATCAAAAGGGACATTAATTATTCAACCTGTGTTTCATGCCACAGTGGTGTTTACCTGGGACAATAAGACCATATACATTGATCCTTATGGAGGGGAAGCGGCTTTTAGAGGTTTGGCGACTCCGGACATAATTCTGATCACGGATATACATTCCGACCATTTGGATACCACCACATTAAATGCAATTGAAACAGCCATGGCTACCTTTATTGTACCGAAAGCCGTTGCAGACCTGCTTCCAGCAAAATTTAAAAAGAAATTGATCGTTTTAAATAACGGTAAAGAAATTAAGGAACAAGGAATTTCTATTTCTGCTATTCCCATGTATAATTTGCCGGAAGCAGCTGATGCCATGCATACCAAAGGCCGTGGTAATGGTTATATCTTAGATCTTGGTGGAAAAAAGATTTATATTTCCGGTGATACCGAAGATATTCCTGCCATGAGAAGCTTAAAAAACATTGATATTGCTTTTGTTTGCATGAACCAGCCTTATACAATGGATATTGATCAGGCAGCAAGCGCAGTACTTGATTTTAAGCCGGCCATCGTTTATCCTTATCACTACCGCGGAAAAGAGGGATATCTTGATGTGGAGGCATTCAAAAAGTTAGTGAATGCCGGTAACAAAAATATCGATGTAAGGCTTAGAACCTGGTATACCGAATATTAAACGGATTTCAAGCTGTCACTTCCTATTCCATAAAGGTTTCGCCTTAATCACCTTCTTATATACCGGGCAGCTCTCTGTATGAGCCCCAGGCAAATACCCAATACTCATTAAAAATTCATTTACAATTTCGCCACCAGTAAATCGAAAGGTCTTTTTAAACAGTTTCACCCATTCATCCTTTGTTTTGGGATGATGGTGTTCCAGCCATTTTTCAAAAGAGCCATATTCCTTTTGCAGGATTAAAATTGTTTTTGCATTTTCTATAGCCGCATTAATCTTTAACCGGTTGCGAATGATGCCCGCATCAGCCATCAGCCGTTTTCTGTCATTCTCGGTATAAGTAGCTACTTTTTTGATATTAAAGTTGTGATAGGCTTTTCTGAAAGAGGCTTCCTTTTTCAATATTGTTTCCCAGCTAAGGCCGGCCTGGTTAATTTCCATTACAAGCCGACAAAACAATTCATTGTCGTCATGCAACGGAAAACCATAATGGTGGTCATGATAGGGCTTGTGTATAGCCTTTTTCTCGTCTTTCATGAATTCTATGGCGCTGCAATATGACATGGGGGACTTATTTAAATGATTATCGAATACTTTCGTTCAATAAGGCTTTATATTTTTTCTGATACTCTACTGATAAAAACGAATCTTCAATCTATTTTATAGCTTTAGGTGGTGAATTTAGCGATAAATACGGCATTAAGTGGATGATAAATTTTCAAAACAAATAAATGAACGTACACCAACAAATCGAAGATTTTGCCTCCGCTTGTTAAGGTTCGTAGCGTTTGTTCATATTTTTATAATGTTCACGATTACGTGAACATTACAAAAATATGAACAAATTTGTGTAATTCGATAATGTTCACTAATTTTGATTGTTCACGAACACGTGAACATATAATAAAATGAACATGATAAATCAGGAAATGGCAAATAAGGCACTGGACAATCTTGAACAAACTGCCCAAATTAAGGGTAAGTGGAAGCCTATTGCTCAAAAAAAAGGTGATAATGGATTAGATGGTCTTATAGAGTTTACCCTTAATGGAAAAGCGTATAAGGTGAACGCACAAGTAAAAAATAATATCAGAGCCATTCATTTACCTAAATTATACGAATTGGCAGAAAATCATCCTCCGCTCATCGTAATAGCCGATCAGATTTTTCCTAAAATAAAAGAAGAATTAAGGAATCATAATATTGCTTATCTGGAAACAAATGGTAATATATGGCTAAAGCATGATAAAGGTTTGTTCTGGATTGATACCAATAAAGCTTTGCCGGAAGAAAAAGAAAAAGTTAACAGAGCTTTTACAAAAACGGGTCTTAAAGTGGTATTCGATATTCTTAGAGATGAAACACTCATAAATTTACCTTATCGCGAGATAGCAAAAAGAGCTGAAATCGCTTTAGGAAATATCAATTATATTATAAATGGTTTAAAAGAAAAAGGCTTTATTCTCAAACTGAATAAAAACACTTATAAGCTAACTAATAAACAGGGATTGTTAAATACCTGGATAACTAAATATGAAGAAAAATTAAAACCGGAATTAGAAATAGGAACGTTCCGGTTTTTGAAAAAGGATGATTTTTTGCATTGGAAAAATCTACAACTAAAAAATAATAAAACATGGTGGGGAGGAGAGCCAGGAGGCGACCTATACACTAATTATTTAAAGCCTGCTGTATTAACTTTATATACAACTGAAACACGTAACGAATTAATTAGAAACTATCGTTTAATACCTGATCCAAAAGGCGATGTAAAAGTTTACCGAAAATTTTGGACATATGATGAAGTGATAAAGAAAAATAATTTAACTCCCATTAACGAAATTTTAACACCTATAGAGAATGATATTAAATTTGTCGCACCTCCTCTTTTAATATATGCCGATTTAATAAACACAGGTGATCATCGCTGTATAGAAACAGCACAAAAATTATATCATGAGCTTTTTGAAGGGAAATTTTGAACGTTTGAAAAACGAAGGGTTGAAAGAAACCTTTGAGATTTTGGAATCGGCTTTTAAAGAGTACAAAATCGATTATTATTTAATAGGTGCAAGAGCCAGAGATTTATGGACAAACCATATTGATCTGAAAGATAAGCGCACAACTGAAGATGTAGATTTTTGTATTTATATCAATGAGCATAATCAATACAAAAACTTAGTTGCTGATCTAATTTCGAAATATGGTTTTGAAAGAGATAGAAAACAACCATATCGTTTTCATTTTAAAGGAATAATTGATATTATTCCTTTTGGTGGAATTGAAAAAGATGGAGAAGTGTTTTTAGATGAACCACCTACTGAACTTTCTGTATATGGCACAAAAGAAGCAGTAGCCAATGCACAAGTTGTAGAGGGGAATTTTAAAGTAGTTACATTGTCGGGGCTTTGTGTATTGAAATTAATAGCGTTCAGTGAAAAGCCTGATAGCCGAGCAAAAGATTTGCAGGATTTTTATTTCCTGTTAGAGAACTATGGAGAGATAGCAGGCGATCAATTATTTTCAGATGTTGAATATGACGACTTGGTTGGTGATGACTTTGAATTTCCAATAGCATCAGCTAAAATGCTCGGACGGCAGATAAAAAATATAACTCAGGGGAATTTAGATTTATTAAACAGGCTTAAACAAATTCTAACTTCAAGACTTGATGGGTTTTCAAACGAAGAAATTGATAGTATGTATCTTGTAAAGGAAAGCAAAGATGAAAAAATAGAACGGTTTAAATTAGTATCGGAATTATTAAAAGAAATGAAATCTTAAAATCTGATGACAAATAATTTGTATTATAGATATTTAAATCAAATCCTCCATACACATATATATTGCATATCGCAATAGGCGATATTTTAAAAAGAATATTTGTAAATACCCATTTTATGCCTTAAAGGACTTGAATGAAAATCGTCAAATTGTTTAATTATTTTCTAATCGATTGAAATAACTCCTCATACTCTTTAAAACGGTGCTCTCTGATTGGACGACAGTAAGGTTCAGTATTAAAGTGTAGTAACAAGCAAGGTGATATATCCTTATATTTTTTCAAATACTCGTAACGAACCAACTCATTGTTTTTTTATTCTCTGTTTTATCTTATTCTGATATGGATACATAAACTTTAAAAAAAATTATAGCTCTATGACAAAACGTATTCTCCAAAGTAAAAATAATAAACAAATTTCACAATAGGCAAGAGGCCTTGTTAAAAAGATCGTAGCGGGGACGCTACGATCAACGGGAAATTAAATAATTAACGCTGAATGGATATCGCTGTCAGTATTTGATTCAAATATAATTATGCCTGTTCTATTAGCTTAATCTCAGCTTCTTTGAGGTTATAGAGCTTATATATTATCTGTTCTATTTCTTTATCTGTCGCTTCTATTTTGGCTTTTAAAGCTAAAGCATTTTTTGATTCTTCAATAAAATATGTTTCCCACTTAGCCTCTTCTGCTAAAGCCATTTTTATTTTCTTCTTTTCCA
>JAZKBX010000153.1:11073-18547 GCA_040388455.1 Bacteroidota bacterium | reverse complement strand
GAAGTATACAATTATTTTTAATTAAATCCACCAACTATTTTTTGCACCATTACCAATAAAAATTAAACAGGCTCTTAACAATAGGGGATAAAAGTGACAGGTGGTGTTTTTTTATTAATTATAAATATGCAATACATTTCCATCATACGTGGTATTGTATGCTTTTAATGGGAGTCCTGCAGGAGCCTGCGTTACCGAGCCATCGTACATTGAGAATTTTGAATGGCAACAGGTATCTGTAGCAAGGATATTTGTAGCATCAACCACCACAGTTGCACATGCATCGCTTGATTGATAAGTACAATTGCGATCGTAAGCCATAAATTCCGAAGGTGATTTTCTATATACCAATATTCCTCTTACTCCTCCTGTAATATACACCCAGCCACCAACTCCGTTAAGATTTAGAAAACTTGGATTGTTAGTATACAAATAAATATCAACCGGAGTTATTGGTACACCGTTGTTGGTATCTTTTTTACAACCGCCTATGCTCAGTAAAATTAGAAAGGCTGTTAAACTCAAAAACGATTTCATTATAAAATATAATTATTACTTTTAACAAATTTAAGAAAATATTTCTATAGTTTTATACGTTCCACTGCAAAAGAGTTTCAGGCGCTGACCATAGGTTAAAAAACTGAATAAATAGTTTTAGATAGGAAACAGTTTTTATCTGATTTCTCAATAAGCAGATTTTATATTTTAAATGAATCATCAATTATTCAAAATGAAAACGGTTTTACGAAAAATAATTTTAGTGCTCATTTGCTTAATGCCTTTTGTTGCTTATGCTCAGGAAGCGGCACCAGCCAAAGATAAGACACCCGCTACATCTCGCGCACAACGCAAAAAAGCTAAACAAAAATGGAAAGAGAACCGTAAAATAGAAAGAGGGCAGGCAAAAGCAATTAAGGATCATCATAAGCATTTGCAAACCAAAAAGACAAATAAAAGAATGCGCAAAGAAATGCGGAAATCTGAAAAATTAAGAACCAACAAAAAAGAATTTTTTGTGGTACGGTGGTTTAAATATGGGCGAAATTAAATAGTTTCAAATTTATTTATTTAGCCCTTAATTTATTTCGCTTTACTCCTCTCTGTAAACAGGTATCAGGTTTGTATGCAAGTATAATAGAAAAATTGCAAAAGATCAATTAATTCAAAAACCGTTGAAAAAAATTGAAAAATAAGATAACCCTCTTTGGAATAATTGCTTTTTTTGCCTGCATGAGTTTAGCACAAGCTCAAAGCGGAGAAATTCGATTTGAAAAAACAAAATGGGATCAGGTTCTTCAAAAAGCAAAAAAAGAAAAGAAAATGATTTTTCTTGATTGTTATACCTCCTGGTGCGGCCCCTGCAAATGGATGGAAAAAAATGTATATAACAATGATAGCGTTGCAGACTTTTATAATTCCAATTTTATTTGTGTAAAAATGGATATGGAAAAAGACGAAGGTTTTGATCTGGCAAAAAACTATAACATTTCAACTTACCCAACAATGTTGTATTTAAATGCAGCAGGTGAAGTGCTGCACAGAACCTGCGGATCAGCTATAGCAAAAGATTTTATTGAAAATGGTAAAAATGCCTTAGACCCTCAAAAACAATTGCTCACTTTTATAAATCAGTTTAATAGCAATACTACTGATGCCAAAACTGCTTATGAGTATTTTGAGCTCCTGGAAAAAGCATGCCTTGAAAACGATACTATAATTGGAAAATATTTTTTAACGCAGAAGGATAGTAATTTAACATCGTCTTATAACTGGAAAATCATTTATAAGTATTCGGATTATACTTCTAAATCTTTTCAATATTTAGAAACCAATAGATTTTTTTTTTATCAACTCTATAGCATCGATTCTGTAGAAAAAAAAATAAATCAGGTATATGCGGATGCCCTTCGGACTGCCCGTTTGAATAGAAACCAAAAAGAGTTTGATAAACTTAAAACTAAACTTCGTAAATTAAAAACAAAAGAAGCAGAAAAAGTTATTTTGCATGCGGAACAAAAATTGCAAAAACTTCGGAATGCTGATATGCAAAATGCTCTTGAGATACAGGATTCAATTATAGGTCCGGTAAACGTTTCCCTGGGCTTTGGTAATGTGATGGACTTCCAGTATGTAGATAAAGGTGATCCCTCTCACACGATTACTATGGAAGGCAACTCTGCCTGGTTCAAATTATACATAGATCATGACACTGTGCTCACATTTGATATTGTTCCGATTGACAGCCTTGATGACTATGATTTTGCAGTTTTTAAATTCCCAAGTGTAAATTCTTTCAAAGATGTAAAATCAAACAAAGTAAGGTTAAAACCTGATCGCATTTGTTATTCCTATTGTACCTCTAAAAGCGGTGTTACCGGATTGTCGAATTATACTACGGTAACAAATATTGGGGCAGGCGTAGGACCCGCTTATGTATCCGGTATTCCTGTAAAAGCAGGAGAAACTTATTACTTATATGTTGATTGTTTAGGATCATCTATTAAGTATAATAATAATCAATTGCCATTAGGGTTTTCTATTTTCTTCTATAATTATTGGCCAAAGAGAAGACCTATTGTTTTAAATAATGTTTTTTTTGAAAATAATAAAGCTGATTTACCAAAAGAGACATTTTCAGAACTCGACAAACTTGTTGTCCGGTTACAAAAAAGCCAGATAAGGGTTGAAATAAGAGGTCATGCAGATGGAATGGGAAATGAAGAACAAAATAAAGTGCTTTCAGAAGAACGCGCCAAAGCAGTTGTTGATTACCTCATATCAAAAAAGATAAAAGCTGACAGACTTTTTTATAAAGGATTTGGGAGCACTGTGCCAATTTCATCAAACGATACCAAAGAAGGACGGCAGAAAAATCGGAGAGTGGAATTTGTTATTGTCATGAATTAACAACTGTATCCCTGAAAAAAAAACGTTCAATAAACATACAATAAAGCTTACAATGCATAGTTTTAAATCGACTGTGAGCGAACAAAAATATTTGCTTGGGAAAAATATATTTTTTTGCTACCTTTAATAAAAAAATTGAGTTCAGGTAAACCGGCTATTTCGCCAAGCCAACCCTAACGCTTTATGCAAAAAACAAAACATTTTTTTTTATTTCCCTTTATAATTGCACTTGTATTGCTTGCCAAACAGGGCATGTCCCAATCGTATTATTTTCAAAATTATTCTGTTGAAAATGGATTGCCTTTTATTGATGTATCTACTATTTTTCAGGATAGCAAGGGTAATCTTTGGTCAGGTGGCTATGGCGGTTTAAGTAAATTTGATGGTGTTTCCTTTACTAATTACAGTCCTAAAAATGGATTGCTCAATCACTCCGTTACCTGTATCACAGAGGACAATAATGGAAACCTTTGGATAGGAACCATTAGCGGTATCAATAAATTTAATGCTGAAAAATTTACAGGATATACCACCAAACATGGACTGATCTCCAACTCAATTACCGCGTCTTTAAAAGATGCGAATGGTAATGTATGGTTCGGGACCGACAAAGGCATCAGTAAGTTAACAGATGGTACATTTATTAATTATTCCACTAAAAACGGATTGGTTGGAAATGCCGTAAATTGTATTTTTCAGGATGATTCAGGTAATGTATGGATCGGTACTAATGAAGGAATAAGTGTTTTTGATCAATCTGCTTTGCCTGTTAAAGGCTCAAAAAAAATCATCAATTACCGCTCATCTGATGGTTTATTAAACGATCAGATAAATAGCATTACACAGGACTTGCAACATAACATTTGGATCGCCACATCAAAAGGTTTATGTAAATTAAGTGATAATAAATTCACTTGCTATTCAGCAAAAGAGGGGCTGACAGATGATAATATTAGCTCAGTTTTAGTTGACTACAGGAATACACTATGGTTAGCAACTGATAATGGATTGGTAAAATATAACCCGAAGGGTTCCGCTGGAGAAAAAGAAAAATTCATTAAGTATTCCCTCCGAAAAGACAAGAACAGTAATTTGATAGGTTGCCTTTACCAGGATTACGAACATAATTTGTGGATTGGAACGTATGCAGGTTTATTTAAATACAGAGGAAACCCTTTTGTTAGTTATGGAATAGAAGATGGATTAACAAGTCAATTTATTTATGGAATCCTGGGGGATTCAAAGGGGGCGCTTTGGATAGGTTCTAAAGATGGCGGGTTGTTTAAGTTCGAGAATGATAAATTTACTCAGTTCAACGAAAAAACCGGTTTAAAAGCCAAAACTGTAAATTCAATATATGAGTTAAATGCAGGAACGTTGTGGCTTGGTACTGATGCAGGTTTAACTATATACGATGGTGAAAATTTCATTAAAAAAGCGGATCCATCAGGTGTTTTTGATCGTGCAGTTAATTATATTTATAAAGATTCTAAAAATAATATATGGCTAGGTGGAAATGATGAGATTTTTAAATTCGATGGAAAAAAATTCACACGTTATACATTTAAAGGAAGAAGCGAAAACTGTCAGGCATGGACAATTGTTGAAGATCTAAAAGGCACACTTTGGATCGGCACCTATTTGGGAGGTTTAATTAAATTCGATCCTTCGGCTGAGCTCAGGACAGGTTCCAGCGAATTTATTGAGTGTAGCGAAAGTCTGGGTTTGAAAAACGATTCGTATCTCACTTCGTTAATAGATAAAGAAGGTAATATTTATTTGGGAGCACTTGATGGCTTGTGGATGTTTAACCCGGGATCCGCTGATCCGAAATTTACAAGTTTTAACGAATCGGATGGTTTGAGTTCAGATTTAATTTACGCAATTACTTTTGGAAAAACAGAAAATGAAATATGGGCGGGAACAAATCAGGGTTTAAATAAAATTGATATTGCTGAATTTAAACGATCAGGAAAAAAAAATATTATTCCTTTTGGTAAAGAAGATGGCTTTTCGGGTGTTGAGTGCAACTCTAATGGTACGTACGTTGATAAAGATGGATCTATTTGGTTTGGGACAGTTAATGGCCTCATTAAATACGACCCTGTTGAATACATCGAAAACATAGCCGAATCCAAGACTAGCATCACCGGCTTTCGTTTGTTTTACAATGATACCATTTTAACAAATAAGATGCATTTATCATACAATGATAACAATATTACCTTTTATTATTCCGGAATAAGCCTTACAAATCCTGCCAAAGTTCAGTATTCCCATATATTGGAAGGTTTTGATAAGTGGTCGCCTCCTTCAAAGGAGCGATTGGTAACCTATTCCAACCTTCCATCCGGCAAGTATACATTTAAAGTAATAAGTTCAAATAATGAGGGTGTATGGAATAAAATACCGGCAAGCTTTACGTTCACCATAAATATTCCTTTTTGGAAAACCTGGGGATTCATAATTACTTTATCCTTGATTGTAATAGGTTCATTTACGTTTTTTATCCGATTGCGTATTCGTAAAATTAGAAATCTCGAAAAACGAAAAACAGAGCTCAACAGAAAAATTGCAAACATCGAATCGCAGGCATTACGGGCACAAATGAATCCTCACTTTATTTTTAATACACTTAGTTCAATTCAGCATTATATATCCAATCATGATACGGATGCTGCTTTAAAATATTTATCGAAATTCGCTAAACTGATGCGAAAGATCATGGAAAATTCAAAACAGCAGATGATCACCGTTGCTGAAGAAATTAATGCGCTCAACTTGTTTTTAGAATTAGAAGTAATGCGTTTTGATAAAAAATTTGAATACCATATTTCCATTGACCCTAACATCGATCAAAATTACGACCGTATACCATCAATGCTTATTCAACCTTATGTTGAAAATGCGATCATTCACGGATTATTGCCTAAACAGGGATTTGGGAAAATTTCAATAGCTTTACAAAAACAAAATGATACTATTTTGTGTATTGTTGAAGATACCGGCATTGGCAGGGAAAATTCAAAGAAATTCAAGAAAAACAGCATACAACAGCATAAGTCAATGGGAATGAGTATTACTCAGGAGCGATTAGACATTTTAAATGCAAGTTTAAGCAGTAACATCAATTGTGAAATAATTGATCAGCATGAAAACGGTGAACCAGCCGGAACAAAAGTTCTATTGGTAATTCCGCTTGAAGTGAATGAATAATGGAATGCAATTGTTTCAATTTAACAATTAAGCAGTAGGCAATTATTCCCCCTTGTGTGATGGGCTTGTGAGTGAGGGAAGGGGCGAGCGATGGATGGTGCGTAATAGAGGGATGTTTTTTAGTTCCACTTGAATGTTGATGGTTCGTAGTAGTAAGGGGGCGAATAAATGTGTGATGCAGGGGATGTTTTTTTATTCATTAAGATTCATACAAATTCGTAAATTCGTAACAATTCGTTATCCGTAAAATTATGATAAAAGCAATAATAGTTGATGATGAATTAGGTGCACGCGAATCATTGTCAAAAATGGTAGAAAAAAACTGTAAAACTATTGATGTAGTTGCCAAAGCCGATTCAATGACCAGCGCTTTTGAAGCCATCAGCAAACATCAGCCAGATCTTGTGTTTTTGGATATTGAAATGTCCAATGGTAATGCTTTCGATTTGCTCGAAAAATTCAAGGAAATTGATTTCGATATTATTTTCACTACCGCCTACGACCATTATGCTATCAAAGCCATTAAATTCAGTGCCATTGATTATATACTTAAACCAATTGACCCCGAAGAATTGATTCAGGCGGTACATCGTTTTGAAGAAAAGAACGGGCAAAAAAGTATGCTGGATAAAAAATTCAAAGCATTATTATCTAATATTAGACCTGAAAACAAACTTAAGAAGGTAGGTATTCCTGATGGGGACGGATTGATATTCATTAACCTTTCCGACATTATCCGATGTGATTCGGATGGCAACTATACCTTTTTTGTTCTTGTTACTGGTAAAAGAATACTCGCATCTCGCACCCTTGGTGAATACGAACAAATGTTTGCCGATGATAATTTCTTCCGTGTTCATCGTTCCCACCTGATTAACCTCCAGCATGTGAAAAAATATATTAAAGGCGAAGGAGGTTATGTTGTAATGAGTGATAATTCACAGGTTGAAGTCTCCAGAAGAAATAAAACAGATTTCCTCGAAAAATTGTCTCTTATTTAAAATAATGGATGATTAATAATTGATAATTGAGATTGGATAATGGATAATGTTGAAAACCCTGTTCATCTAACATCTAACATCTAACATCTAACATCTACCAACCACCAACCACCAACCACCAACCACCAACCAACAACCAACAACCAAGACTCATTTACCGCTTTCCCATTAATAACTACCGTTTAATAATCGAACATCCCCTTTCAGTCAATGTGGCTTTATCTCCCTTTCTTTCTGTTGTAATATTGTAATAGAAAATTAAACATAGTAAATTTTTAATAAAAACAGGTGTCGGGTTTTTGCGACAAATTAATTAGCACATGGGGATGTTGTTTAAATTAATACGCAAA
>JAZKBX010000153.1:0-10973 GCA_040388455.1 Bacteroidota bacterium | reverse complement strand
ACCAAATAAAAAATAGAAATCATGAACAAAAAAAACACAATTTCCAGAAGTAAAAACGATCATTCAGAAGGTAGCGGAACAATAGCTATTTTAATCGCTTTTGTTGCCTTAGCATTTATTCTATTCAATGCCATCAGTTCAACCTGATTTAAACCTGTTTTTTTGTAAAACAGGCTCTTGAAATCCATGGCTTTATTATGCTTAGTGGCTTGATATGTAGTGAGTTAATGGTGGCCCTTTTCTGTGTTAATATTCGGTACAAAAAAAACTTGGATAAGAATTTTAAATATTCATATATTTACGCGCCCATTTTTTTTTAGATAGATAAACTATTAGGAATGAAAATGTTTCAAATTTGAAAATGAACTTATTTTAATTTTCAAATTTCACAAATTATCAAATTATCAAATTAAGAAGATATGCTACGAAAATTACTTACCACCTTATCGATTGTTGCTGCATCAGCTGGACTCACATTTGCACAAAATGAGGGCGCTATCAAAGTAACACTTAAAGACAAAGACAATAAAGAAACCATTCCATTTGCGAATGTGATTGTTGAATTGGGTGGCATTCAAGTGGGTACTGGCACCACCAGCATTGATGGCGAAGTGACCATCAAACCTTTAAATCCCGGAAAATATAAAGTTAAGGCTACCTATGTTGGTTATAAAACTATGGAAGTACCGGAAGTGAATCTAGCTGTGGGCAAAACAGTTTATTTGAATCTTGAAATGTCAAATGCCGGTGGTATTGAGTTAGGACCTGTTGAAACTTTTTACTATCAAGAACCCCTAATTGACCCGGATACAAAATCCGGATCTACTGTTACCCGTGAGGAATACCAGAATATGGCTTCCAAAAACATCAATTCAGTTGCCGCTACTACTGCAGGTATTTATCAGGCTGACGAAGGTGGAGCATTGAATGTGAGAGGTGCCCGTTCATCCAGCACTGCTTATTATATTGATGGTGTAAAAGTTGTTGGAGGTGCAGGCGTACCTCAGTCAAGCGTTGAGCAGGTAACTACTATTATTGGTGGAACTCCTGCTGAATATGGAGATGCTACTGGTGGTATTATTGCAATTACAACAAGAGGTCCTGCAAGTAATTATACAGGAGGAATTGAGGTTATTTCTTCTGGTTTGGGTGAAAAAAATCAAAAAAGCAGAGGATTGGATGCATACGGATATAACTTCGTTGGTTTTTCTATTAACGGTCCGATTTTAATGAAAAAAGATTCGGTTAATAACATTAAAAAATCCGTTCTTGGTTTCAGTTTGTCAGGTGAAATGTTCACCGACAAAGATCCTGATCCATCAGCAATAGGGTTTTATCAGGTAAATGCTGATAAGTTAAAGGAATTAGAGCAAACCCCATTACGCCCTAACCCAAATGGTGCAGGAGGTTTTGTTCCAAACGCTGAATTTGTTACTGCTGGCGATCTCGAAAAAATCAAAGCAAGAAGTAATGTACGTGCTAATTCATTCCGTTTAAATGGAAAAATTCAATACCAGCCCACTACCAATATGGGTATAACTTTAGGGGGATCAGAGGATTATAATACAAAACACGGCTTTGTTTACGAATACGCATTATTTAACCCGGTAAACAACCCTCAGCAAATTTCAAATACCTGGAGAACATACGCTAAACTAACTCAAAAATTCAACTCAGCTACAGCTGAAGAAGCAGAAAAATCATCCTCAACCATAACAAACGCTTATTTTACACTTCAGGCAAGTTATGCTAATACAAGCAGCAAAACTCAGGATGATAACCATAAAGACAGAAATTTCGATTACGGTTACATTGGAAAATTTGTTCAGACCAAAGAAAATAACTATATCTATGAAACACGTGATAATTATGATCTGGATGGAGATGGTATATTAGATACAGTATCCGCTTTCTATCATAATGGTTTTAGGGATGTAAGTCTTTCATTTACACCAAGTGATGTTAATCCAACCGGTGTGCCTTATACCAGCCAGTTTTATGCAAATACCACTAGCCCTGTTTTTAACTATAATTCTGTTCAGGCTGGCTTAGGTTTGATGAATGGCGACCGACCTTCAAATGTATACTCATTATGGTATAATACAGGCCGTCAATACGGTGGCTACGCTAAATCTGAAGAAAGCCAGTTTCGTGTTTTTACCAATTTTTCTGCGGATATAAAAAAACATGCTGTACAGGCAGGTTTTGAATTTGAACAAAGAAATCAAAGAAGTTATAATATTAATTCTATTGACCTTTGGACCAATATGCGTCAGTTGGCTAACAGCCATATTACACAATTGGATTCCACTCCTCATTTGAATTCTCAATTGTCAGGTACTAATTTATACTATGATTTTGATCGTTTGAACGATGGTACTCAAAACCAATTCGACAGAAGTTTAAGAACTGCTTTAGGATATGATAAAAACAGCACCAACTGGATAGATGTTGATTCCTATACACCTGAACAAATAGAAAGTTTTGGCGGAGTTGGTATGTTCAGCCCTGATGACTTATTGAATTTGGGTAGTGTTGCTTATTATGGATATGACCATACCGGTAAAAAATTAAATGGTAGCCCAAGTTTAGATGATTTTTTCACCAAAAAAGATGTAAATGGTAATTTTACACGTGAAATTGGTGCATATCAGCCTATTTATATAGCTGGTTACATTCAGGACAGGTTTGATTTCAAAGATCTGAAATTCAATATAGGTTTAAGGATCGACCGTTTTGATGCAAATCAAAAAGTATTAAAAGATAAATTTTTATTGTATGAAGCTAAAACTGCCGGAGAGGTAAATTTTGCTTCTGAATTTAATACTACACGTCCTGCAAATATCGGTGATGATTATGTGGTATATGTTGATAATAAAGACAACCCGACAAAAACAGTAGGGTATCGTAACGGAAGTACATGGTATAATGCACAAGGTGGAGAAATATCTGATCCTAATGCATCTTTAGCCGGTGCAAACACAGTGGATGGAGAGATCAACCCATATTTGTTAGATCCTTCAGCAGCAAAAAACAAAGTGTTATCCTCAAAGGTATTCGAAGATTATACGCCACAAATTAATATGATGCCGCGTATTGCCTTTTCATTCCCTATATCTGACGTAGCTAATTTCTTTGCTCACTATGACGTGTTAACTCAGCGTCCTCCAACGGCAAACAGATTGGATCCTATACAGTATTTGAATATTCAAAAAAATGCAGGTGATTTTATTAATAATCCAAATTTGAAACCTGAAAGAACAACAGATTATGAGTTAGGTTTTTCTCAGGTATTAAATGAAAGAAAAAATTCAGCGATCACCTTGTCAGCATTTTATCGTGAGTTAAGAGACATGGTTCAGGTAGTTCAGGTTTACAAAGCTTTTCCTGTTACTTACAACTCATTTGATAATATCGATTTTGGAACCGTTAAAGGCTTTTCAATCGCTTATGATCTTAGAAGAACTAACGGGGTTCAATTAACCACAAATTACACCTTGCAATTTGCTGACGGTACCGGTTCAAGTGCTACTGATGGTGTTAACGTGGCCTCTTCGGGGCAACCGAATTTGAGAACCACCCACGCATTGGATTATGATCAGCGCCACACCATTGTAATGAATGTTGATTACCGTTTTGCTTCCGGTACTGATTACAAAGGCCCGATCTGGACACGTAAAAAAGGAACTGATAAAGAAAAATCAATAAAAATATTTGAAAACGTAGGAGCTAACATTGTAGCAAGAGCAGGATCAGGTACTCCATATAGCAGACAAAGAAACATTACCCAGGAAGCGGCATTTGGTATTTCTCAACGTGGCAATTTAGCTGGTCAGGTGAATGGATCCAATTTACCATGGAATTTTAAGATCGATATGAGAATTGATAAAGATATCCTACTTAAATGGGGTGATGCAGATGGTGACAAAGAGAAACGTGCCAACTTAAATATTTATTTACAAGCCTTGAACGTATTAAACACTAAAAACATACTTAGTGTTTATAAAGCTACCGGTAATGCTGGTGATGATGGTTATTTAACTTCAGCTGATAATATTAATTCACTGCCCGGAAGAAATAATGCTGAATCATTTACCGATCTATATAACGTAAAAGTGAATGACCCTTCATTTTATAGCAGACCAAGAGTGTTACGTTTAGGTTTATTACTTGATTTTTAAAATTCTACGAATTACGAATACATATCAATTATAGAGATGATTTTTTATCCGCGTAAATCTTTGAAATCTGCGGGAAACAAAAAATAAAAATATGAAAACTACAACTACAACAATTGTCAGCATTGCCCTCATTACAATACTCTCCCTCCCTTGTGGACGGGGTTGGGGAGGGGTAGCCTCTGCCCGCGAAAATATTGGTGGTTCAGGAATTGCACCAAACAATAATCAGGCGAAATCGGTTATGGCAGGCTGTGTTAATGCCACCGCTCAGGCTGACCTTGATATTAACAACGTAAGAGCCAAAATATTAAATGGCGGTGATATGTGGTGGGATCTGTTTGGTAATAACGAAGCGAGATATGCTGTTCCAAAACCTCCTGTTGGTCAGGTAGGGCCTAGTTCTCAATTTGCAAGTTCAGTATGGGTGGGTGGATATGATGCCGGTGGATCTTTGAAATCGGCTGCTCAAACCTATCGCCAGTTTGGTGGTAATGACTACTGGCCGGGCCCTTTAACTTCCTCTGCTACAATTACTCCTTCTACCTGTATTGCCTGGGATAAATTCTATAAAATAAACAGGGTAGATGTTGAAACCTATTACAACTGGGCAGTGAGCCAAAGCGGACAAAATCCACTTTTGGGAACTCAGGCAATGGATGTTATTAACAATTGGCCTGCTTATGGTCCTGAAGGTCAGCCTTTAGCGCCTTATTTTGACGTGAATGCCGATGGCTTTTATGATCCATCTTCAGGTGATGTTCCTGATTTTGATATAACAGGAACACGTGGCTGTACTGCCCAATTATATGGTGATCAGTGTTTATTCTGGGTATTTAACGACAAAGGAAACGTGCATACCGAAACAGGGGGCGCATCAATTGGCTTGGAAATTCAGGCTCAGGCGTTTGCATTTGCTACCAATGACGAATTAAACAATGCAACGTTTTATAAATACAAGATCATTAATAAATCATCTTTCCGTTTAGATTCAACATTCTTTGGTGTTTGGGATGATGCGGATTTAGGTTGGTATAAAGATGATTATGTAGGTTGCGATGTGAATTTAGGTTTTGGTATTCTTTATAATGGTGTTGCAGTGGATGGAACCGGGCAAGCTACTGCGTATGGTGCTAATCCACCTGCTGTTGGTATCGACTTTTTTGAAGGACCATTTGCTGATCCTGATGGACTTGATAATGCAGTAACTAGTGTGCCTTCCAGTTTCCTGAATTATGGTGACGGTATTGCTGATAACGAGCGTCTTGGAATGTGTAAATTCATGTATTTTAATAACAATGCAAGTCCGGTTAATGGAAATCCAACTGCCGGTGATGACTTTTATCAATATTTAACCGGTACATGGCGTAATGGAACACGTATTACTTACGGAGGTAATGGAACAACCGGTTCTGTTGGTTGTAACTATATGTTCCCCGGATTAACAGATCCTTCCGGTTTTGGTGTTGGTGGTGATTTGAATAACCCTATAACTATGCCTAATTGGGATGAGGTAAGTGAAAACAATGTACCTGACGACAGACGCTTTTTGCAAAGTGCCGGTCCTTTTACTCTTCAGCCGGGTGCAGTAAACGTAATTACTATTGGTGTGCCTTGGGCTAGAGCAACACAAGGTGGCCCGCTTGCATCTGTGGCTCTTTTAAGAGGTGCTGATTCAAAAGCACAGCTATTGTTCAACAATTGTTTTGCAACACTTAACGGTCCTACAGCGCCTAATTTAGCTATTCAGGAATTGGATAAGGAATTGATCTTAACATGGTCAAATCCAACTACTTCTAATAATTTTGGTGAAAATTATCACGAAGATTATGACAAACAAGATCCTAACAATGCTGAATACCTTTTCCAGGGATACCAGGTATATCAATTGAAAAACGGATTTGTTAGTCAAACCGACCTTGGTGACATAGACAAAGCTCGTTTAGTGCTTCAATGCGATAAAGTAGATGCTGTTTCTCAAATCGTAAATTATACTAATGATGTAACCCTTTCTGCTTTAGTGCCTACCGAAATGGTAAATGGTAGCAATAAAGGTATCAGACATTCCATTTCAGTGACAGAAGATCTTTTCGCTACTGATAATAAGAATTTGGTTAATCACAAAACATATTATTATGCTGTAATCGCTTATGGGCATAGTACTACTATTATTCCGAATTTTAACTCCTTACAGGATTATAAGCCGTACATAGCAGGTAGAAAAAATGCAGATTTCCCTGTATTTACTCCTCACACTGGTATTCCTCATATTCCTTCTCCTGAATCAGGTGGGTTGGAGCAACAGTCAAATTATGGTAATGGTCCTAAATTAACCCGTATAGAAGGTACCGGTAATGGCGGTAACATATTGGATTTTACAAGTGCTACAGTTTCAGCTATATTAGCTGATCCGGCTTCAAGAGCGAAAAATCCGACATACGAAAATGGTGCAGGTCCTGTTACTATCCAGGTTGTTGATCCTTTAAATGTGCCGTCCGAAACTAATTTCCGTTTCTTGCTTTATAGTAACCCAACAACAGTGACAAGTGCTTCAACGTGGGATTTGATCAACTTAACAACTGGCGATACTGTTCATTCTGATACAACAATAGCAATTGCTAACGAACAACTTATTAATGGTCAGCCGGTAGGTCTTAATTCGGCTATACCAAAATGGGGATTATCAGTGAACGTGTTTTTTGTTAATAGTCCCGGGTTCATTTCTGCAGGCCCACCTGCGGTTTATCCTGAAAATAATTCGTTTTTAGAAGCTACCATGACTTTTGCAGATCCTTCAAAGGCTTGGTTAAGTGGAATTGCTGATGAGGATGGCGAAAGCAACTTTAACTGGATCCGTTCAGGTACTACTACTTTCGATGGGGCAAGTGCCGTTTATAACGACTATGTTGGAGTTGATGATATTCAGGCGTATGAGAAAGTGCTGGAAGGTACTTGGGCCCCATATCGATTATGTGGTTCTACACCTACCACTACTCCTAATCCTATTATTTATTCCGGTGGTCCTGCCTGGGGCGGATTCATTACGTTGAATCAAATAAAAAACACTTCCAGTGTGGATATTGTTATAACCAGCGATCAGTCAAAATGGACACGTTGTCCTGTTTTAGAATTACAGGAAGAAACAGCATTGGCTATTGGTGGGACAAAGAAAATGCACATGCGTAGTTCTTTATCGGTAGATAAGAATGGTCTGAATTCTTCACAATCAGGTTATAATGCATCGGAGGGAGATCTTAATGGTGCAACAGGTATGGGTTGGTTTCCCGGTTATGCCCTTAACCTGGAAACAGGTGAACGATTGAATATGGCTTTTGGTGAAGATTCCTGGTTAGCAACTGAAAATGGTGCAGACATGAAATGGAACCCAAGTTCAACTACAATGTCGTCACTTGGCGATGCAATACTATTTGGCGGTAAACATTATATTTATGTGTTCGGTCATTATGGAGATGCAAGCTATACCGGTGATGCACAAATGGGTAATGGTTTAAGTGATGTACCGCGTTATGACGGAGGTAAAACTGTTCATGACCTATTGGCTGCTGCTGCTGCAACTGCTACCACTGTTAGTGATGGTTATAAACGTAATGTTTTTTCGGATGTGATGTGGGTAAATATCCCAATGCTGAACCAGGGGCGTACTGTATTAGAAACGGATGTTAAGATCAGGTTGAGAGTTACCAGGGCATATAGTAAATACGGAACAGGGGAGCAAGTTCCTTCAGGTTCTCTTGTGGTAGGTGAAAACTATTTCGTTGAATACGGCCCTGTTGTTCACAACGGCATCAGTCGTGCTATCGGAACTACTTTTGTTGCCGCAGATGCTTCATGGACTGCTACAGTGGCAAATCCATCAGTATTATCAACAGTAAATAAGGCTGATCCTATTTATGAATTTAATACCTCTGATATTGGTACTCGTAAAGAAGAAGCGGTTGCTGCTGAAGATGCTCTGAGTCTGATCAACATTGTTCCTAATCCTTATTATGCATATTCGGGTTACGAACAAAAAACAAGTGATAATATTGTAAAGATCACCAACTTGCCTAGAAATTGTACCGTTTCCATCTATACATTAAATGGAACCTTAATAAGAACAATAACAAAGGCGGATGATGATATCAAAGCTTCTCTTGATTGGGACATGAAAAATCAGGCAAGAATTCCTATCGCTAGCGGTATGTATATTATTCATGTGGACGTGCCAAATGTTGGAGAGAAGATATTAAAATGGTTTGGCGTAATGCGTCCATTAGATTTAGAAGCATATTAAAAAAAATTACGCATTTCAGATTTTTGAATTCGGATTCAAGAATTTTGAAATCTGAAATGCGAAATAATTAAATAATTAGTTATGAAAAAACAATACAAATTATTAGTTCCATTTGCTTTAGCCGGCTTATTTATTCTGCCTGTTAATAAAGTTTTGGCGGGTAACCCCGACCGTGCAGGTCAGGCCGGTGCTACTGAATTATTAATTAATCCATGGGCACGTAGTTCAGGCTGGGCTGGTTCAAATATTGCAGGAGCAAAAGGACTTGAAGCAATGTTTTTAAACGTGGCAGGTACCGCTTTTACTAAAAAAACGGAATTGTTATTTACCCGTACGCAGTGGTTAAAAGGGACAGATATTAATATCAATGCTTTTGGCTTAACACAGCGTGTTGGAGAAACAGGTGCTCTCGGATTGGCTATTATGGCAATGGATTTTGGTGATATTAATATTACCACGGTTGATAATCCTGAAGGAGGATTAGGTTCTTATTCTCCCCAGTTTTTGAACATCAGTTTATCGTATGCTAAAGGTTTTTCTGATAATATTTATGGTGGATTGGCAGCTAAAATAATCACTGAAAAAACCTCTAATATCAGTGCAAGAGGGATTGCTTTAGATGCCGGGATACAATATGTAACCGGAAAAAACGATCAGTTGAAATTTGGTATTTCATTAAAAAATGTTGGCCCAAGAATGAGATTTAGCGGTGATGGTTTGTCATTTAAAACTCCTGTTCCAACTTCTACACAAAGTAATACAATGACTGTGGAGCAACGTTCGTCACAATACGAATTACCTTCTTTGCTTAACATAGGAGCCGGTTACGACTTCTATTTGATACAGGATAGCACCACAGTTGACAAAACTCACAGGATCACTGCAATGGGAACTTTTACCTCTAATTCATTTGAAAAAGATCAATTCAAATTAGGCGTAGAATACGGTTGGAAAAATATGTTAATGGTACGTGTTGGTTATGCTTATGAAAAAGACATTTTGAGCGTTGGGGCAAGAACTTCTGCCTTTTCTGGCCCGAGTGCCGGATTTACTTTTGAAATGCCATTTGGAAAAAATCAATCCACATTTGCAATAGATTATTCTTATAGGGCTACTAATCCGTTTAACGGCACGCATTCAATTGGAGCAAGAATAAACTTATAATTTCTGATCATCGATTTTTAATCGATTTTAAGAGTCTTCTATTTTTCGTATATTTGCATTATAAAAGAGAGTCCTTCCTGTTTAGTTGAAGGATTCTCTTTGTATTTTCAACAATAGTCTAAATAAAATTTATAATTATGTCACACTTATCGTATTTTACTGAAGAAGGATTAAAAAGGTTAAAAGACGAATTGCATCAATTAAAAACCCACGAGCGTTCATATATTTCTAAGCAGATAGCAGAAGCCCGTGATAAAGGTGATTTGTCGGAAAATGCAGAGTATGATGCAGCAAAGGAAGCACAAGGCTTGTTGGAACTTAAAATTTCGAAGCTTGAGGAGATCATGGCAGGCGCCCGTCTGATAGATGAATCTACATTGGATTCATCAAAAGCACTTATTCTTTCGAAAGTGAAAATTAAAAATGTGGCCAATGGCGCCATCATGACCTATACACTTGTAGCCGAAAATGAGGCGGATCTGAAAGCAAATAAAATATCAGTTGACTCTCCGATCGGAAAAGGCTTATTGGGAAAAAAAGTTGGTGAGATAGCAGATATTACAGTGCCTTCCGGTACCATTAAATTTGAATTGGTGGAGATATCGCGTTAAGGAAGATATTTGATAATTGACAATTGACAATTGACAATTGACAATTGATATTGGCGGTTCGGCATCTAACATCTAACATCTAACATCTAACATCTAACATCTAACATCTAACATCTAACAACTAACAACTAACAACTAACAACTAACAACTAACAACTAACAACTAACAACCAGCAACTAACAACCAGCAACTAACAACCAGCAACTAACAACCAGCAACTAAAAATGTCAAGTATCTTTTCTAAAATAGTTAGTGGTGAGATCCCTTCTCATAAAATTTCAGAAAATGAGAAATTTCTTGCTTTTTTAGATGTTTCTCCTCTTGTACATGGCCATATACTGGTTATTCCTAAAAAAGAAGTTGATTATATTTTTGATATCCCCGATACCGATCTGGCAGAAATGATGGTGTTTGCAAAAGGTGTTGCAAAAGCTCAAAAGGAGGCTGTTACTTGTAAAAGAATAGGTGTTGTTGTAATTGGTTTAGAAGTGCCCCATGCTCACATTCATTTAGTGCCAATGAATACAGCAAATGATGTCAATTTTACCCAGCCTAAACTCAAACCAACAGCTGAAGAATTAAGCAGTATGGCTGAAAAGATCCGCTCCAGGTTTAAATAGTTGCACAATTTGGTTGAAGAAAACAACCAACAACTATCAACTGTCAACTATCAACCAACAACCAACAACCAACAACCAACAACCAACAACCAACAACCAACAACC
>JAZKBX010000152.1:0-3420 GCA_040388455.1 Bacteroidota bacterium | reverse complement strand
CTCTCCAATTGGAGAGGGGGTTGGGGGGTGAGGTAGAAAGGGAACGCCCCAATAATTAATAAACTTATACTACTGACGCTCCCTCATTTTAGGGCTAAGCCCATAAGCTTCGGTCAAGGCTTTCAAGCGTAGTTCAAGTTCTTTTGATAGTACAGTTTGTTTGAAATTATCGCTAAAATAAACCAAGCGTTCGCAAATATCCTGAGCCTGCTCAATATCATTTTGATAAGATCCAAGATCCTTCCTGTCTAAAGAATAATAATATTTGATATTACTTTCGAAATTACTGAATAGCTTTTTAGCTACCGCATTGGCTTTATCAAAAGCACCAGCCTGATAATAACCCATTACAATAGAATACATAGTTGCATCATAAGGAACATTCTCCTGTGGAGTAACCTCGATCACCTTATCAAGAACTTTGATGGCTTTATCTTTTTTGCCTTCATCAATTAATGCATTTGCCAATGCACCAAAGCGCTGACGGATATTCAATGCGCATGAACGAATGAATACATCATCCAGATAAACACCTTGCTTCTCCATTCCGCCCCAGGCAAATTTCATTACCTTATCATACATAATATCGGCAGCGATGCGGGTTTCCTGAGTTTCTTGCTCATTTTTCTTGATAGGAACCAAACGGTATGCCAAACCTTCTAATTGTAAGTATGGCCCAAGATTCAAGTAGGAACTGGCAGGTGCTGTTGCTGCAAAATAAATTGGTCGTTCCCAATTATTATTTGCCAACAGGTCAATAACCATCAGATCATTTTTTTGAACATAATTTCCGGTAACAGTCCAATCGATATTTTTAACGATGCGACCGGCAAGCTCCTTAGCTACGGTACCATTATTAACCACAGTAGCACTATCCACAGGAACGCGCATGTTTTTGGTCGGAAAATAATTGTAATAGGTCTCTTTTGCCACTTGCACGGTATGGTCCTTATCATCCATCTTCACAAAATTCATCAGATCCTTTACCGGAATAAATCCTTGAACCTTTGTTTCGTGATAATCATGAAAAAGCACTACATCACGTGTTCCCTGGCGGTATTGATCTCTTCTCAACGAAAAAGGAACAGGTTCGGAATCATACGCTTTATGAACCATTTGGTCAATATACCAGTCCGTGTTCAAAAGTTCCAGACAAATTACACGCACATCGGTACGTATACCTTCCACTTCCTGGGCATACCAAAGAGGGAACGTATCATTATCACCATTGGTGAAGAGAATAGCGTTAGGTGCGCAGGAATTTAAATAATTAGCCGCAAAATCACGCGCTATAGTGCGGTTTGAACGATCGTGGTCATCCCATCCTTCTCTTGCCATGATAGTTGGCACAGCCAGTAAACAAACCGCAGTAGCTGCAAAAGCACTTGTTGTCTGGTTCATTTTCTTTTCAAGGAAATCATAGATAGCCAATACACCTAAACCGATCCAGAAAGCAAAAGCATAAAAAGAACCTGCATACGCATAATCCCTTTCACGCGGTTCAAAAGGCTTTTGATTCAGATAAATTACAATGGCAATACCTGTGAAGAAAAACAACATACCCACAACAGCAGCATTTTTATTGTCTTTTTTGATGTGGTAAAACAATCCAATTAGCCCTAATATCAAGGGAAGGCCGTAAAAAGCATTTTTTGCTTTGTTGTTATCTGCACCATCAGGCAATCCAACCTGTGGCCCTAATCGGGATTCATCCAATCCTGAGATACCACTGATCCAGTTACCATCCGAATTATTTCCATGGCCCTGAATGTCATTTTGGCGACCAACGAAGTTCCATAAAAAATAACGCACATACATCTGGCCCATCTGATAGTTGAAGAAAAAACCTAAGTTTTGAGAAAATGTAGGTTTATCAATCGTTGTAGGTTCTCCCGTTTGAGGATCCGTAGTATTAATATGTTTGTATTTTCGTGGATCCGTCCAGTTCTTATATCCCGCAATGTGATTGGATTGGCTGCTCCACATACGTGGGAAAGGGGTGCAGAAACGAGGATCATAATTCGGAATAGAGTTTTTACGATCATCTGTAATAACGTATTTCCCTAATTTTTCATCTTGTGTATAAACAGGATTTCCATCATCGTAAGGCTTTTTAGGATCAACAGGAGCCGAAAAATACTGACCATATAAAACAGGCCATGAACCGTATTGTTCACGATTAAGGTAAGACAATAAATTAACCGCATTTTCGGGATTGTTTTCATCCATTGGAGTATTTGCCTGGGAACGTATCACCAATATCAAAAATGACGAGTAACCAATTAAAATTACTGTAAAGCAAAGTATTACCGTGTTTAAAATTGGTTTTACTTTTTGAGCCGTGTAACGCAACCCGAAAACAATACCGCCTATAAGTAAAATGGCATAAATAATAGTTCCGCTGTTAAACGGCAACCCTAAGGAATTAACGGCAAATACCTCTATTTTAGCTGCCAGTTTCACGATCATTGGTATGATACCTCCTTGTATCCCTCCTAAAATAAGGATAGCCAGGGCTGAAGTAATAATTAAACCTTTGCGGGTTACGGTTTCATACTTTTTAAAATAATAAATAAATACAATTGCAGGGATGGCCAATAAATTCAATAAATGGACACCAATTGAAAGTCCGATCAAATATGCTATTAATATGATCCAGCGGTCGGCATGAGGGTTATCAGCTTCACGTTCCCACTTTAAAATGGCCCAGAATACAATAGCTGTAAAGAAACTCGACATTGCATATACCTCTCCTTCAACAGCCGAAAACCAAAAAGAATCAGTAAACGTATAAGCCAATCCGCCAACAGCACCTGCTCCGAATATTGCATACATTCTACCTTTAGTCAATTCCCCTTTTTTATCCATGATCTTACGTGCCAATGCCGTGATGGACCAGAATAAAAATAAAACAGAGAATGCACTGGATAATGCGGACACGGCATTGATCATCATTCCAACTTTAGCGGTATCGCCAAAAGCGAACAAACTAAAGAAACGCCCGATCAACAAAAACACAGGAGCTCCGGGAGGGTGTCCTACTTCCAATTTATAAGCGCAGGCGATATATTCACCACAGTCCCAAAATGATGCCGTAGCCTCCATCGTACTTAGGAAAACAAATGCAGCAATTGCAAAAACAAACCAACCAATAAGGTTGTTAAAGCGTTGATAATTAGAAGTATTATTCATATATAATTAAAAGTTTTATTTGTAAACCTGTTCTCCTTTTTTAGTGCCGATAGCTATCGGGATGCGAATTTAGAAAAATAATTGATTGGTAATCTTTAAAAAAACATAAGATTTCTATTGCTCTTAAAAATATATTTATTAGTTTTGCAGCCCCAATCATAATTTTTGATTGCAAATTGTCCGATGGTGTAATTGGCAACACGTCTGTTTTTGGTACAGAAGAGTCTA
>JAZKBX010000151.1:0-4515 GCA_040388455.1 Bacteroidota bacterium | reverse complement strand
CTTTTCTAAACAGAAAAGGATTTCCGCTGCAATCCCTAACGCAGCATTTTCAATCCAAGAGGCAACATTCAGTCAAACCTTATTTATTCGCTCCTGCACGCTTTTTAAATTCATTCAACCCTTCATCTAACCAGTTCACATATTTTTTAATATCTGAATCATAACCAGCAGTTTCTTTGGTAAGTTGTTGCTCGTTATTGTCAACTAAAATATATTGAGGTTGTGCATTGGTTTTATATAAGTTTGCTTGCATATAACTCCATTTGTTGCCGATGCTCTTGATCTGAAAATCTCTACTGCCAAGCTTTTTAACAGTTTGCTCATTTGCCGGCAGCTCCGTTTTGTCATCCACATAAAGCGATACCAAAATCACTTCATTACGGATGCGTTTATCAACTTCAGGGTCGGTCCACACCTGCGATTCCATTTTACGGCAGTTTACACAGGCCCATCCTGTAAAGTCTATCAATAAAGGTTTGCCTACTTTTTTTGCGTAAGCCAATGCCTGGTCATAATCGTGGAAACACGGTAAATCATTCGGGCAGTGTTCTTTCGGATGGCCTATTTCATTGGCGTTTTGAGAAGGATTTACCACAATTGTGTTCTTTGAATTTCCAAATCCTTGTGGTGATTCACTATAAAAATCAGGAGGAGGAAAACCGCTGATCAGCTTTAATGGTGCGCCCCATAAACCGGGGATCAAATAGATGGTAAACGAGAAAGTAAGTATAGCTAAGAATAAGCGTGAAACAGATAAATGGTGTATGGCACTGTCATGTGCTAATTTCAACCAGCCCATTAAATAAATGCCCATTATACCAAAGATAGCGATCCATATTGCTATAAATATTTCACGGGTAAGAATGCCTGCCTGAACCACTAAATCAGCATTAGAAGCAAATTTAAACGCTAAAGCTAATTCTAAAAAACCCAATACTACTTTAACAGAATTTAACCAGCCACCTGATTTTGGCAAGGTATTTAACCAGCCCGGAAATGCTGCAAATAAACCGAATGGTAAGGCTAAGGCTGCTGAAAAGCCGAACATTCCCCAAAAAGGACCTGCAAGTCCACCGTTTACGGCTGCATCTACTAATAATGTTCCAATGATAGGCCCTGTGCAGGAAAAGGAAACCAATGCCAGCGTAAAGGCCATAAAGAAAATGCCAATCAAGCCACCTCGGTCGCTTTGCGAATCCATTTTATTTATAAACCGTGATGGCAACGTAATTTCAAATGCACCTAAAAAGGAAATTGCAAAGATCACCAATAAGACAAAAAAGCCAAGGTTGAACCATACGTTAGTTGACAGCGCATTTAATGCAGCCGGACCAAAAGCCATTGTTACTCCTATTCCAAGTAAAATATAGATAACAATTATAGACGAACCATAAATTAATGCATTAGAAATTCCTTTTGCTCTTGTTTTGCTGCTCTTGGTGAAAAAACTCACCGTCATCGGTATCATTGGAAACACACAAGGAGTGAGCAAAGCTGCTAATCCGCCCAGAAATCCGATCAGGAATATTGACCACCAGCTTCTGTTGTTTTTTGATTCTGCTTCCTGTGTGAGACCGGTTAAACACTCTGCAGAGCCATCAACTTTAAGACTATATTCCTCTGTTTTAGGTGACAAACATTGCACATCATTACAAAGCACAAATTCGACATTCCCATTTATTTCAAATGCCTTGTCAGATTTAAGTTTTATTTTTTGTACAAAGCTAGCTTCATGTTCAAAAAATTCAAGTTCAGAATCAAATAGAGGTTCAAATTTTTTGATCAGTTTACTTTCAGTGGGTTTACCAATAAGCTCATAGTTGGAATTTGGTGTAAATTGAAATGAAGTAGATAAAGGTAAGTCGCCATACGACTTTTGCCCGTACATATGATATTTTTCTTAGATTTTAGCTTTAAAGCTCAGCTCATATTCACAATCCCTGATTTTTTTACTGCTGAAATCCCATTTGACAGGATTGATAATCTTGTTATTAGAGGTACTTGTATTAACAGGATTTAATTTTTCTTCACTTTTTAAACACTCTGCAGAGCCTTGGACTTTAAAATTTAAATCAATTGTTGTTGGTGGCAAACACTGACTTTCATTACAAACCATGTATTCGAGCTTACCTTTTACATCAAAAGGTTTATCATGCTTGACCTTTATTTTTTGCGTAAAAACTGCAGTATGTTCAAAAAACTGGAGTTCAAAATTCCAGACGGGTTCAAATTTTTTAATTAATTTACTTTCTTTAGCCTTTCCAACAAGCTCGTAGTTGGAGCTCTTTGTGAAATTAAAGGATGTAGGGATAGGGCCTTCATCACCATAAGATTTTTGACCGTATAGATGCCAATTACCATCAAGCTTAGCGTTGATAATTAATTCATATTCGCAATCACTTATCTTTTTACTGCTGAAATCCCATTTTACGGGATCAAAAATTTGTGCATTTACATCGTTTGAAATAAAGGTACTTAACAGTAGCAGTATGCTTAATCTGAAAATATGTTTCATGAAATTATTTGCTTATGTAAATTTTGACTAAAGCTATTAATGAATATGCGTAAAGGTAAAAAAATAGCCCCGCGATTATAAAGCTATTTTAAAATTATAACAATAATTAACTTTTAGTTGATTTCAAGGTAAAAAAAAAGCTCCCGGATAGTGATCGGGGAGCTTTTTTTTAAATATTGGTATTTAATTGAACTTATTTAATTTCATGTATTCGGTGAATTGGAATAAGAACACCTTGTTTTAGTATTACTCTTTTGTCGGTAACTCCCCAAACAGTTGTTTCTACTTGTTTCACACCATCCGCATCCTCAAATACGATTTTTATTTTGTTGTGTTCTAAATTGCCCAATTTTAAAGCTCTTTCCAGGTTGGAATACCTGATCTTAATTTCATCTGTTGATGACAAAACATCATTGTCGGGGAATTTTAAGCCTACGATGCTCTCTTTTTCAACTGAAAGAGGGCTGTTTGTATTTGTAGCGTTTATCATATGGGTAAGGTTAAAGTTTTTATCTTAGGCAGAAATAGTGCTTGTTACGAACAAAAATAGGGAAGAGTTACAAATTTAGTGAAAACATTTATACTTTGTTTTCAACAGTCAATTGCTTTAATAAATTGGCCAACACATCTGATTTTTGGCTTCCAATAAGATATTTAAGTCCGTCTTTGTCTGTTAGCTCCACTGCATCGTTACCTTTTGTGAAAAAACGGATCACATTTTTAAAGTGTAAATTATAAATAGGAGGGTTTAGCAGGTAAACACTGTATTTTACTTTGTTCACATTTACAATAGAGCTCAAATCAATTTTTACATTGCGTGAGGTCCAAAGTCCTTCCAGAATAAGGCTGTTATTAATTACTTTGGTATGTATGTGTAATACAAAAATTAATATTAATGAAAGCAGCATAATGATCATTCCCATTAAAAAGAATAATTGGCCGGAGTCGGCATCAACAGGAGATGAGGGGATGTTGATCCCTGAAACCTCCATAGCTTTTGGGTTTTCGCTCCAGTAATAGAGTAAAAAGCAGCCCAATGCCAATACAGTGCGCCAAAGTATCGACCATTTATTATAGCCAATGTATTGTTTTTCTTCAAAAAGAATCTCGTCTTGCATATGGATTTCAAAGGTAAGCTACCTAGATCAATTTTACAATATAAATTTTTCGGGTTTTTTCGGTTATTTTGAAGCGGTTATCAATACGCTGACCAATTACCCATGCTATTTTGCCTTTAGAAGTGAGTAACCAGGCATTTTCTTTTTGATTAAGGGATAATTTTTTATCAATAAAAAAATCGCTAAGCTTCTTTTTGCCTTTCATGCCAAAAGGGTAAAAAACGTCACCTTTTTGCCATTTTCGAATTTCCAATGGAAATTCAAGTTTTTCAAGATCCAGATAAGCAATAGAAGATGATTTTTGAATTTCGGTATCAGCAAGGTTGACCTCACATTTGAAACTCAGTTTAAGATTATCCAGGTCAATTGCTTTTTGATTCTTTAAAACTTTGATCTCCGGATCCATCGTATCAAGTCCTGAATCCTGTTTCTTGATTCTTAATTCTTGCTTCTTGCTTCTAATTTCTTGACTCTCTTTCCTTGCTTCAATTATCAAAAACTGTCTGTCTTTGATCAAACGATGTGAAACCGAAAAAAACTGTTTGCCAGATTCTCCATTCAATGCTAATACAATTTCTTCAACGGTGCTTTCATTATAATTATAAGGTTTCAAAAATTCATACAAATAAGTAGTAATCGGTTGTAGTTTTTTTAGTTGTTTAATTGAAATGAGAATGTTGTTTTTTTCTTGTTTTACAATTTTTGAACGCTTGGTTTCAATATCGTTTTTGTAAATTAACTCTACTTCACGTAGATGATTGATCGTTTTATTGAAAGTGTTTTCAAAACCAGGATTTAATTCTTTTAAAACAGGAGTTACGTGATGGCGAATTTTATTCCTGACATATTTGTCGGATGCATTGCTACTATCCTCACGATATT
>JAZKBX010000150.1:0-9968 GCA_040388455.1 Bacteroidota bacterium | reverse complement strand
TACCGGGTAAATACGTCAAGCGGAACTACAAATGTTGTAGTTGATCAAAGCCAAAACAGTGGCCAATGGGTTTCTTTAGGAATCCACAGTTTAGTGGCCGGACAAACGGATAATGTTTATTTAGGTGATGCAACCGGAACAGCATCTCAAAATATTGCTTTTGATGCAATGAAATTCAGGCACCTTGGTCCTGTAGATAATACTGCACCCACAACGGCAATCGCTTCTCCGAATAACTGGGACACAACAAATTTCTCAACTACATTTACCGATGCTGATGACTTAGGAGGAAGCGGCATTGATAAAAGCTATTACCAGGTGATTGATTACGATGGTGCCGAATGGCATGCGAATGCAGGGAATGGCTTTTTTGCTGATAATTTTGATTCGTATAATTCATCTGTATGGTCCGTTCCCACAAGCAGCGGAACGTGGCAGGTATCAGGTGGAAATTTAATACAAAGTGATTCCACTGTTGGTAATTCCAATATCTATGCTTCTCTTGATCAGAATTTATCGAACCGGTATTTGTATCAATTTTATGCAATGATATCCCCTGCAACATACGGAACCAACCAGCATCGATTTGGCTTTCATTTTTTTAGTGACAATGGAGCACTTACTAACAGGGGGAACTCCTACTTCATTTATTTCAGACAGGAAACAAGTACGCTTGAAATTTTTAAGGTAGTGAATGATGTGTTTACATTATCGAAAACGATCAATAATGTGATTACAACTTTAGGCCAATGGAATGATTACAAGATCATTTTTGATCGCACTAGCGGAAAAATTGATGTTTACAAGGATAATGTTTTGCTTGGCTCCTGGACCGATGCAAGCGTTTTAACTACCGCTGGAAATTATATTTCTTTCCGTACGGGGAATTGCAAAGCGAACATCTCTGAACTGAAAGTTTACAGATCAAGACTTCCTTCAGTTGCAATAACGGTAGGTGCTGCGGCCACAAATGATATCAGGTATCAGAATCCTAACCCTTTCACTTATTCGGGGAAAATAAAATCTATTGTGAATGATGTGGACGGAAACCTGTCAGCAATTGCTTCTCAGAATATAAATGTGGATTGGACCGATCCATCCTGTGTAACAGTGAATGATGGCAATGGAAGTGATATCAATTTCACAAGCTCAACCAGCTCACTATCGGCAAACTGGACAGCTTCAACTGACGCAAATTCGGGCATTACAAAATATTGGTATGCAATAGGAACAAGCTCCGGAGCAACCGATGTGGTAAACTGGACAGATAACAGTCTTAATACCTCGGTTACAAATTCAGGGCTCTCACTTACTGCCGGACAAAATTATTACTATAGCGTTAAGGCTGTAAATGGTGCGGGATTGAACAGTATCTGTAGCACTAATGGTGTTTTGGTGAGCATGACCACCGGTATCAGCGAAAACGAAAACGAGATCATTGTTGCGGCACAACCAAACCCTTTTGATGAAAATGCAACCGTGTTCTTTTCTCAACAAACCGAGCAACGAGTAACAATTGCACTCATCGATATTCTCGGAAAAGAAATACAGATAGCAAACACTATTTATCCCGCAGGCAACAACAGCATTAACCTAAACGCTGATGGACTAAAACTTGCGAAAGGGGTATATACTTTTAGAATTTCATCGGATAAGTATACAGCTTCGTTGAGGTTGGTAAAATATTGATCTAAAGAATTCCCCGGACTTCATGTTATAATTTTTTTGCCACAGATTTTACAGATTTACACGAATTGATGCAATACAATTTGTGAAATCTGTTGCGAATTTTTTCCAAATTAGTTTAATAGATCATTTTTGATTGTGATCGTGGTCACTACAAATATTTTTTTTCATTTTATATTTGTAAAAAATAATACACCTTTTTCTTTTTCTCTTCATAACTTAATCACTGTTATATAATATGTTTCTAAAACTTTTTTTCACCGCTCTTCTCATTTTTATTGCCTTCGATATTTCATGGGTTGGATTTTTGGCAAAGGATTTTTATCGCGATCAAATCGGTTCTTTAATGAAATCAGACATTAACTGGGTTGCAGCAATTCTCTTTTATTTTATTTTTATCCTGGGACTTGTTTTATTTGTGATCCAACCAGCATTGGAGAAACACTCATGGACGCATGCACTTTTGTTTGGTTCTTTATTTGGGCTCGTTACCTATGCCACATTTGACCTTACCAATTTGGCCCTCCTAAAAAACTGGCCTGTTTTAGTAACAATTGTTGATCTTATTTGGGGAATGTTTTTGTCTGCTTTGGTTTCGGTACTTACCTATTTTATTGCAACAAAAATGTTTGCATAAAAAAACACCATGCTTTTTTTTGCATGGTGTTTTTTTATATAGTTATAAAGAAAAAAGTTTAATTCAATTTTTATTGAATGATCACTTTCCCGGTATGAATAAGCATATTATTTTCAGACAGTGAATAAAAATACATTCCGTTTGGCAACGATTTCGCGTCTATAACAACTGAAGTAGTAAAAGCTGGGATTACCATCTTTATTAAAGATTTCCCTAACACATCATACATAATGAACTCACAAGCTTCTGCTTCCGGAGCAGAAAATTTAAGAGTAGCAGTTTGATGAAAAGGATTCGGATAAATGCTGATAGCCTTGTTTAGCTCTTTATCAGCAATGCCGGTAAAATTCGTAGAAGTATAAGATGCTGACCATCCAAGATCTGTTACTGAACCATTAGATGTAAAAACAACTTTCATTGCACCACCAGGTAATGTAACTGATGCAGGAATGCTGGTTCCGCTGTAAGATCCGATCTGTGTAGCCGGTGAAGTTGAATTGTCATATACTTTTACAAAATCCATTCCTCCCTGTGTACTAAAATCACTAAAAGACAACGTGATGGAACTTGTGTTAGCAGGTTGTATTAACCAGGTGCAATTCGCACCATCACTATAATTATCGGTACCACTACCATCGTTAAAGCTACCCGAAACGGCAGTAAGTGTTGTAGATCCGCTGCAAAAAACCGGAGGTGCTATTGTGGAAGTATAGGAAGCTGACCATCCAAGATCTGTGTTAGAATTATTTGAAGTAAATTCAACCAACATAGCACCACCAGATGATAATACAACCGGTGAAGGGATAGTGCCTCCGCTATAAGATCCTATCAATGTAGGAGGTGAACTGGAATCGTCATATACTTTTATAAAATCCTGTCCGGCTTCTGTATTAAATGCAGCAAAGGTTAATGTAATAGAGGTTGCAGCAGGAGGCTGTATAAGCCATGTACAATTAGCATTATCACTATAATTAGAAGCGCTGCTTCCATCTGAAAAAGCTCCGGAAGAGGCTGTTAAAGTTGTGTTTCCACTGCAATAAACCGGAGGTGCCGTAGTAGAAGTATAAGATGCTGCCCACCCGGCACCGCTATAACTAATATCAGAAGTAAAACGAATATACATTGCTCCACCGGTAGAAGTTATTGGTGTCGGTATTGTATTATCACATGCTGTCCCGATCAGGTTCGCTGTTGTGTCGCTTCCATCATAAATTCTTACTTTGTCGGAACATAGATAAACCTCCAGATCAAGCGCAGTAAATGTCAAAGTGATAGTTCCCGCTCCTGCCGGTGAAATAAGCCAAAAGCAATCTAAATCGTCAACATAATTACTCGTTCCACTACCATCCGTTAAACTACCTGAAGCAGCATTTAATACCATTGCAGTGCCCGAACATTGCGCTACAGCTGACTGTGTGAGTAAAATGGCAGCAAAAATAAAAGTGTAGATTGTCTTCATGAAAAAAAAAGTTTAGTGAAAATTTAGTAATGGTTATTAATAATTAATCGCTTCTAAATAAGTTTTTGAAAACAGATTAGAAACGATTAATTTTCTTGATTATTTTTTATTTCTTAAGGTACTAATTGGCAATCATTGATAGTATATTCAATATCCAATTTATTTTTAACTAATTTATTACTGTAAACCGTTCTTACAACATAAGAAAGAGGAACACCTGCTTTTAAATCAGCAGAATTCCCAAGTTGATTGGTTAATGAACTCAAACTACCAGCGTTGATCGCAGAAAATGTACTTTGTGTTTCACCTCCAAGAGCAACCACCTTAACTGACAGGTCATCCAAAGAAGATAAATAACTTGCATCTATGTTACCACTTACCGGTGCATTGCTGAAACTTACATTGATAGCAGATGATATTTCCATTTTAGAAGAGCTGGATTCAATTAGCAAATAAAATACTCTTCCGTAAGTTACATCTGATACATAACAAGCAGGGTTACCCGGAGAAACATATTTCGCAAGATCTAACGGTGTAACAGATGGGTCAAAAAAATCGTCAAAAGTAGGAGGAATATCATAACTCATTGTATAGAATGATTGTTTTAAAACAACCAAATAATGATTCAAAGTTGAGTTATTAGAAAATGAAAGGTTAGCCATAACTGTTACAGGAACTATTTCAACATTTAATCCTAATGCTAAAGCTAATTCCTCTTTTGTTTTTACATTTTCGTTCTGGAAAGTAAAACGAGCCGGCATTACTTCATTATTATCATAAATAATATCGTTCAATGCCTGTGTGATCAAACTTTTCTTTACTTCGTTCACATTTACATAAACTGAATTTGATCCATTGATAATATCAATTGATACAGTTCCACCACCACGTCTTACCGCGATAACATCAGGTGTAGCCTGGTTTAAAGAAGCACCTTGTAATAAACTTCCAGGATATACTACAGAAACGTTAGGATCGTAAAGTGGAAAATCCTGATTCCCCTGCATTACGTTCCATGTACTGTTAGTACAATTCCAGATTCCGCTATCCACAGGAACAGAAGAAGTAGAAACGTTAGAAAGAATTTTTTGGTTACTAAATGCAGCAAATTCACCACCTGAAGCCAAAACTGTTTCAAAAGAAACTCCATCTTGAGGAGAAGTATCTTTTTTACAAGAATTTAAAGTAAACATGGCACCTGCAGCAACCAGAACACCGATAAACTTAAATTGTAATTGTTTTTTCATTCGTTTCTTTTTAAGAAATTTAGTTAAAATAAATTGAATTATTAATTTGACAAAGAGAGACTACGAAACTATTGTTTAGGCTTGATTGACTATCCGCTAAGGGCTGATGAGAGTTGTAACAAGTATTGCTACGGAAGATTACTTTGATCATTTTTAGCGGTTTAAGGAACAAATGAATTAACATTTATTCTTTCTAGGTTGAACACTAACTTATATTGAACGGCACAAATGTACAACCCGATTTATCAAAAAGCAAATTTATTTTCAACTATTATGCAAGCATAAGATTTTCAACCACTTAAAAAAATCGTTGGTTATATAACGAAACTGCAAATATCGCATTGAAAGAAATTGTAAAAACAAATAATACATCCCCTTGCTTGTTTTTTCGAAATTGCCCCCAATTCGTTTATTCGCAGATTATTAGTAAATTCGCCATCCGATTTTCAAAACGAAGATCATTATAATGATACTGGATGGACAACATTAGAAATTTTTGCATTATTGCACATATCGATCACGGAAAAAGTACTCTTGCCGATCGTTTGCTTGAATATACCAATACAATCAACAAGCGTGATATGCAAGCACAGGTCCTTGATGATATGGATCTGGAAAAAGAGCGTGGCATTACTATCAAGAGCCATGCTATTCAAATGGATTATGAATACCAGGGTAAAAAATATGTTTTAAATTTAATTGATACTCCCGGTCACGTTGATTTTTCATACGAAGTATCCCGCTCCATAGCGGCTTGCGAAGGCGCATTGCTGATCGTTGATGCTGCGCAGGGAATTCAGGCACAGACCATTTCTAATTTATACCTGGCCTTAGGTAATGACCTGGAAATTATCCCTATTTTAAATAAAATTGATCTCCCAAGCGCTGAACCCGAGGCGGTGAAAGACCAGATCGTGGAATTACTTGGTTGTAAACGTGAAGATATTATTGCTGCATCCGGTAAAACCGGACTTGGTGTATTTGACATTTTAGCTGCTATTATTGAACGCATTCCAGCTCCAAAAGGCGACCCTGAAAAGCCTTTGCAAGCGTTGATATTTGATTCGGTGTATAACTCATTCAGAGGGATCATCGCTTATTTTAAGATCCAAAATGGTAGCATTAAAAAAGGCGAAAAAGTAAAATTTGTTGCCACAGGAAAAGAATACAATGCTGATGAAATAGGTGTTTTAAGACTAAAGCAAGAGCCACGCAACGAAATTAAAACAGGTGATGTTGGTTATATTATTTCAGGAATTAAAGATGCACGCGAAGTAAAGGTAGGTGATACCATTACAAGCGTTTCCCGCCCTTCCATTGCGGCTATTAAAGGTTTTGAGGATGTAAAACCAATGGTGTTTGCAGGGATCTATCCGGTTGATACCGATGATTTTGAAGACTTGCGTTATTCTATGGAAAAACTTCAACTGAATGACGCATCATTAACATGGGAACCAGAATCATCTGCTGCTCTAGGTTTTGGCTTTCGTTGTGGATTTTTAGGAATGTTGCACATGGAAATTATCCAGGAGCGTTTGGAACGTGAGTTCAATATGACTGTGATCACTACTGTTCCTAACGTATCATACCATGCGTATAGTACAAAAAATGAATTGATGATCGTTAATAACCCTTCTGATCTGCCTGATCCAAGCCGACTCGACCGTGTGGAAGAGCCATACATAAAGGCGCAGATCATCACTAAATCAGAATTTGTGGGTAATATCATGACCTTGTGTATTGGCAAACGTGGAAATTTAACAAACCAGGTATATTTAACTACCGACCGTGTAGAGCTTATGTTTGATATGCCTTTGGGCGAGATCGTATTTGATTTTTACGATCGTTTAAAAACAATTTCTAAAGGATATGCTTCTTTCGACTATCAACCATTGGATTATCGTCAGAGTTATTTGGTAAAACTTGATATCCTTTTAAATGCAGAGCCTGTAGATGCATTGTCGTCACTTATTCACCGTGACAATGCTTATGAATTTGGTAAAAAAATGTGTGAGAAATTAAAAGAATTGATCCCTCGCCAACAATTTGAGATCCCTATACAAGCTGCTATTGGCGCTAAAATAATTGCACGTGAAACAATAAAAGCAATGCGTAAAGATGTTACTGCTAAATGTTATGGTGGTGATATTTCACGTAAACGAAAACTACTCGAAAAACAAAAAGAAGGTAAAAAACGTATGCGTTCTGTTGGTAATGTGGAGATCCCGCAAAGTGCATTCATGGCGGTGTTGAAGCTGAATGATTAATAAGCCTTCAAATTAATTAAAAGTATTTTCGGTTCTAACTTTAATTCGTTTGGGCGTTCCCTTTCTTAAACAAGAAAGGGCGGGCTTTGCACTTCAATCTTTTCTAAACAGAAAAGGATTTACGTTACAATCCCTAACGCAACTTTACCCAATTTTTGAAGAAATAATTTCATCTGCGAAATCTGCGGGAAACAATTAACACTGTTTCACAACTAAGGAAGGACTATTATTCAAAAACCGGAATCTGCTCCAAATACTGATACGCATTGTTTGTGTAATCCATCAAACAACAAAAATGATGCATGCCATTGGTTACCACCAGGTATTTCACTTTAAACGCCATATTGTATCGCGCGATCTGATCAAAAACATCCTGGTTAATTTTAACTTCAGGTGCTTTGCATTCCACCATTAAATGAGGAGTTCCTTGTTTATCATACACCAATACATCCATCCGTTTTTGCAGTTGATTGTATTTTAATCCGGCTTCCACGGCTATTAACGAGGACGGGTAATTTTTTTCCTGAATCAAAAACTGTAAAAAATTCTGACGTACCCATTCTTCAGGTGTAAGCATCACGTATTTTTTTCTGATCGAATCAAAAATCTGTGTGCGTAACCCTTGCTGTTTAAGCTTAAACTGATAGGAAGGCAAATTTAATGTTTTCATTTTTTTATGAATACGTATACCTTCGGTTAGGTTCAGTATCTTTTTTAACAAATATTTTGTAACAAGGTATCTTTTACAATTCTTAATTACTAATTTCGCTGGGAGAAAATTTTTCTCGAAAATAGCGAAAAGATTCGTTATTCGTAAATATTCCTAAACGTAAATATATGAAAAGCAAAGAAGATATAGTAGCCAACTGGCTGCCTCGTTATACCGGAACGCCTCTGGAAGCATTTGGTAAATACATTCTGTTAACCAATTTCAGCAAATATGTAAAAATGTTTGCCGACTGGAACGGTGTTAAAGTAGATGGCCTGGATATGCCTATGCCTAATGCAACAGCAAATGGCATTACCATTATTAATTTTAGCATGGGAAGCGCAAATGCTGCTACCATCATGGATCTTTTAAGTGCCATTGAACCAAAGGCGGTTTTATTTCTTGGTAAATGCGGTGGTCTGAAAAAGAAAAATGAATTAGGTGATTTGATACTTCCTATTGCAGCCATACGTGGCGAAGGAACGTCCAATGATTATTTTCCACCTGAAGTTCCTGCATTACCTGCTTTTAGTTTGCAGAAAGCCATTTCAACAACCATCCGGAACCATAATAAAGATTATTGGACAGGTACTGTATATACCACCAACAGGAGAGTTTGGGAGCATGATGCTGAATTTAAAGATTACCTGCGCAAGATCCGCGTAATGGGCATTGATATGGAAACAGCAACGATATTTTCGACAGGTTTTTTCAATCAAATACCAACGGGAGCTTTACTTTTAGTGAGTGATCAGCCGATGATCTCGGAAGGTGTAAAAACGGTAGAAAGCGATAAAAAAGTCACTCAGAATTTTGTTGATGAACATTTAAAAATTGGTATCGATTCGTTAAATGAGCTTATTAACAATGGTTTGACAGTAAAACACCTGAGATTTGAAGACTAAAAATTTAATTGAACAATTTATCAATTTTACAGTCGGCAATTAAGTAGCAGTAATTAAAAATAATTTAACAGCTTTTGCGGTAGGCAATTTAGCAATTATACAATAGGCAATATTACACCATCAGTTCAATCATTCGTAATCGGGATGATCATTTTTAACAAACACAGATTCGTAATTTGTTAAAATTCGTAATTCGTAGTAAGTAATTCGCAGTGCAATGGAGTTTAATGATATAATGTCCGAGTTAAAAAGGAAAATTTACCGTCCGGTTTATTTTTTGATGGGCGAGGAACCTTATTTTATTGATATGATCTCTGATTATATCGAACAAAATGTGCTGGATGAATCGGAAAAAGAATTTAACCAAAGTGTACTTTATGGTCGTGATATCACTGCCGCTGATGTAATTGGTGCGGCCAAGCGTTTCCCAATGATGAGTGAACACCAGGTGATCATTATCAAAGAAGCGCAAAATATCAAAGATCTGGTTGGAAAAGATAAAGATGCAGAAAAGGAAAAAACAAAAGAAAAAGCAAAACCTCCTTTCGAAGCCTATATAGAAAATCCTCAAAAATCAACCATCCTTGTTATCTGTTACAAATACAAAACCATTGATAAACGAACCAGTGCAGCAAAAGCTATTGATAAAAACGCTGTACTTTTCGATTCAAAAAAAATCTACGACAACAAGGTTCCAGACTGGATCAATAATTATTTAAAGGGGAAAGAATATACTGTAAGCCCAAAAGCCAGTGCTTTACTCACCGAGTATCTAGGAACCAATCTCAGCAAAGTATCCAATGAGTTGGATAAATTGATGATCAATCTTCCACCAAAATCTGAAATTTCTGTTGAACATATTCAAACAAATATTGGCATCAGTAAAGATTACAATGTGTTTGAATTGCAAACCGCTATTGGAAAAAAAGAAGTACTTAAAGCAAATCGAATTATTAATTTTTTTGCTTCTAATGAAAAAGAACATCCGATGGTGATGACAATATCATCACTTTACGGTTATTTCTGCAAGCTTTTAATTTATCAATTTTTAACCGATA
>JAZKBX010000149.1:19100-19732 GCA_040388455.1 Bacteroidota bacterium | reverse complement strand
CTGCAATTCCAATACCCGTATCGGAAACGGAAAATTCGATGTAAACAATATCCTTTTCTTTCCTGGCTGTTTTTGCGAATATATTGATTCTTCCTTTGTTTGTAAACTTTATGGCATTTCCTACAAGGTTAATAAGAATCTGTGTCAGGCGCGTTGGATCACCCGTAACGGTATCGGGCAGTTCGGGAACATGATCAAAGGAAAGTAACAGGTTTTTGTCGTTTGCTTTGACGGCAAGCATTGCATGGAGCGATGAAAATATTTCTTTAATACTGATCGCTTTTTTTTCAAAAGTCATCATTCCCGATTCCATTTTTGAAACATCAAGCACATCATTGATAATGCGTAAGAGGCTTTCTCCGGCAGTTTTAATCGTACTCACAAAATCTTTCTCCTGCTCACCGAGGTTTTTCTTCAGCAATAAATCGGTAAAACCAAGAATCGCATTCATCGGAGTGCGTATTTCATGGCTCATGTTTGCAAGAAATGCTTCTTTTAAAATGGCGGATTCTTCTGCCATTTTCCTGGCTTCAATCAATCTTTTTTCGGCCTCTTTGGCTTCTGTTATATCCTCAAAAACAGCTATGGCGTACTCAATTTTGCCTTCGGAGTCAACTATATGTGTTGCGTTT